>JBDNIR010000231.1:0-21006 GCA_041688195.1 Marinobacter sp. | reverse complement strand
TCATACCCTAAACACCTTCATCACCTCATCCCCCAGGTGGTTAATCACCTTCACCGCAATACGCCCTGACTTCGGCTTGCTGAAAGATCGTGATGTATCACTGTTCAGCGTCGCCCAGGCTTCTTCGTTAATTTCCGCCTTGAGTGTGGTTTTCAGGGATTTGTAGGGGTCATTGGCGCCGAGGAAATAGGCTTGGCGGACGAAGAAGCTTTCTTCATTGTAGTCGGTGTCGATAAACCAGCAGGCGATGCCGTCGGCGGAGTCGGAGCGGACTTCGCCAGTGTTCGGGTGAAAGACGTCTACGCCGTTGACCTTGACCTGAATCTGATCATTTTCGCTATCAAAAATGTCAATGTCCGGTTCGCCAAAGATGACGAACAGGTTGCCTTTGCCGGTATTCTTGAGGTCGTCGGCCATGTGCAGATCGGCGTTCATGCGGGCCTTCAGTACGGGGATGCGGCCGAGTTTCTCGAACTCGCTGGAGTGGGCATCGTAGTTGAAGGCGCAGGCGATGAGCACGTCGAAGTCGGCATCGCCCGCCTCGCGGGCCGCCTGTACCAGATCCGGGCGGGAGACAGTGCCGAATTCGGGGCCGATGAAGACGGCGGCGCGTTTTTCCTGACCCGCTTCGCCTTCCCCTTCAGTCTCTCCACCTTCAAAGTAGCGGCCTTCAGCACAGACCAGATCACCCGGCCAGGGCGTGAGCGAGGTGAAGGTGATTTTGTCGTCTTTGTGGGCCTGTTGCACGCCTGCGGTTTTCAGATTTTCCAGGATCATTTGCGTGAAGTCACGCACTTCACCATAGCTGCCCGCACTGTCGGCGATGGCCGGGTCGATCAGTTCGTCGTTTTCATCCACGCCGAGTACCCGGTGGGGTGAAAGGCTTTCGACGGTGAACGGGCCGGCGACGCGGACTTTCTTTTTGTCCTCGTAAGGCTTGTCGTAGAGGTACTCGTGATCCGCCTTGGCGGCAATGGAGGCGTCGATTTCTTTTTGGCGGGCGATGCGTTGCTGCCACCAGTCTGCGTGCAACTGTTTAACCGCATCGCTCCAGCCGTCCGCCGATTCGCGGGGGATTTCCCATTCCTGCCAGTTTTCACCCAGCGCCTGGTTGAGCTGCTCACGCAAGGGCTCCAGCGTTTCCTGAAACCGATCCCAGATCACGTCGATCTCGGTGTTGTTGGCAATGGATTTTAGAGTGATATGGGGTACGCGCTCGTAAACAAAGCCGTGGCTGATATTACCGCGAGTGGGCTGGCTGGACGGCGCGGTGCGGGTGACTTCGGCTTCCTTTTGCTGGCCGTCGTGGCTGTCCGCTAACAGGTAATAGGAATAACGGGCGCCCATGATGCGGGCGCGGGCCAGAGCGAGTGAGACGCGAGAAGTATCGATGGTGATCCAGCGACGGCCCCATTGTTCGGCGACGGTGGCGGTGGTGCCGGAGCCGCAGGTGGGGTCGAGGACTAAGTCACCGGGGTCGGTGGTCATTAAAAGGCATCTTTCTATAACTTTTGGATTGGTTTGGACCACATAGACTTTATCTTCTGTAAATGAACCTGTGATCGTGTCGGTCCAGATGTTGTGTCGAATCGATATTTGAAAATCAGAGAGTCGACTTTTGAATCGAATAGAATTGGCCGTTGCAAAAATACGATTAGCCATTGAAGCCCGCTTCAAGCCCAAAACAGTTGTTTTCCAGTGACTGCCTTTGGGAGGAAACTTCGCTTTTCCTTGAAAACTAAGCGGCTGCGGAGACGACGCTTGCCCTGGAGAAACAAGGGATACAGATTGATAGCGGTAATCTTTCTCGTCAGCCCCGGTACTCTTAATATCTTCATCGACGTATCTATAAGCACCCGAGCCATCAGTATTTTTTATTTCATATAACTCGCGATACTTAACGTCCTTTTTAGATTTCGCATACCAAACAAGCATGTCATACACAGGCGGAAGAATGGAACTTGTCGCATATGGCGCCTTTTGGTACACAATTTCACTACAGAAATTATCTTCACCAAACACCTCATCCATCAACGCCCTGACCCGATGCACATTCTCATCCCCAATCTGCACAAAGATCGACCCAGAATCAGTCAGTAAGTCCCTTGCCACAGTAAGCCGATCACGCAAATAGGTCAGGTAGGAGTGAATCCCATCCCGCCAAGTATCGCGAAATGCCTTCACCTGTTCAGGCTCACGGGTGATGTGATCAGTCTTGCCGTCTTTCACATCCCGGCTCGTAGTCGACCATTGAAAATTGGAATTAAATTTAATGCCATAGGGCGGATCGAAATAAATGCACTGCACCTTGCCCCGTAGGCCTTCGCGCTCCGCCAGTGACGCCATCACCTGCAGGCTGTCGCCGAGGATCATGCGGTTGGTCCAGTGGGCGTCGTGCTGGTAGAACTCGGTTTTGGCGCTGTCGTCCGGCAGGCCGTTGAAGTCGGCGAACAGGTCGTCCATGCCACCGGGCTGTTCGGCTTGTTCGGTCTCTGCCGCAGCCTCACTGCGGCGGCGCAGGTCGTCGATCAGTACCTTGGGGTGGACTTTTTCCTGGATGTAGAGCGGCGGTGCGTGCACCACCAGATCGGACCAGTCCTGCTGGTCTTTGCCGCGCCAGACCAGCTGCGGATCCAGATCCCGGTTGCGGCTTTCTTTCTCGTCCGCCAGCTCACCGCTGCCGCGCGGGTAGCTGACTTTTACCGGCGCCTGGTCGTCTTTTTTCATCACCGACTGGTATTCAGCCGTGGGAATATTCTTACGCGTGGCCTCGTCGTGATTGATGGCTTCGACGGACTTGACGGGCTGGAGTTTCTTGGCCATGGAAGTTAATGCCTTATTGCATGGATTGGCGGGTCAAAATCGCGTTCAGGACGAGATTGATAACGTGTATAGAAAAAGGCGCTTTCCTATACACGTGGTTGCACACCTGTATAGTTTTGCCCGAACAACTGTGCACAAAATGCATGGCCGTCCAACGTTCACGCGACCGCCTCGTTCAACTGTGCAGCCACCATTTGATCAAACTCCGTTTTCACCTTGTCGGCAAAATCCTCCTGCATCTGAAAAACGTCGGTAAACTCGGCAAAAGCCCAGCGACCATAACTCCCCAGGTTGTTAATGCCAGGCACCCAATATGTGTCCATGGTGGTTTTTTTCTCTTTGGCGTCTTCACCACGGTAGCCCTTGATCTCGACGATCAGGTTCAGCGGGTCATCCACGCCATGGCCGTCATTCACCTGAACGATAAAGTCCGGTCGATAAGTGCGGGTTTCGGAAGCGTAACGGTAAGGTACATCCAGACCCAAATTGTGATTCTTCACATACGCCAGCACTTTGGAATGCGCCTCGGCGACGCGGCAAAACTCCGCCTCCCAGTCGCTGTCGAGAATCAACCAGTTGAGCTGGCAGCGGCGGCTATCGGTCTCGTAGCGTTCGGTTTTCGAGGTGGCGAAATTGACGTGCATGGTGGATCCGGTGGGATTAAAAGGGTCCAGCACTGCCTTAATCGGGCGACTGTTGGTCTCGCCAGCCTTGGTGATCGCCGCCGTAATGCGATCACAGGCAACATCCGCGAGCGCCTGATACATCAATAAACCGGGGTAGGTATCGCCTTTGCACACCAGACAGGTGTCCAGCCACTCTTTGGTGATGCGTTTGAGCTGGCCGAACAGGTGCAGTTTGGGCTCCTCGCCGGGATCACGCCACTTGGTGTAAAGCAGTCTCTGGGTAATATGGAACAGCAGTGATGAGCGACGCATATCTTTAATATGGTTGAGGCTCAAATCGGCACTTTCGCCAATAATGCCAGAGTTCTGAACGTGAGATGGGCCCACAATCCGGGGCGTCAGCTCAAACACAGAATCGTCATTGAACTGAGCCGTGAGACGTTCCTCAGGCAGCTCTATGCGATAGCCAGCCACACGAGGGAAGGTAATTTCCAACGCTTCGCGCTCTGGCAGTATGGCTTTTACCTGTACCGTTTCACGTGGCGGCTGGGGCGAAGCAATCACGGGTTTAGCGGTAAAATCGAAGGGGATGCCGAGTACATCCGCGTACTCCACATTAAACAAGCCTTCCTCGTTCAACTCATAGGACTGCCGACGCAGGGCGCGACCGATCACCTGCTCACACAATAACTGTGTGCCAAAAGCCCGCACACCCAGTACATGGGTAACGGTATTCGCATCCCAGCCTTCCGTCAGCATCGACACGGAGACCACGCAGCGAATGGATTCCCCGAGCTGACCCGGCTTGCCAACCGTGTTCATTACCTCGCGCAGCAAGGTGGCATCGTCTATTTCTTTGCCGGCCCGTATCTGGTTAGCCAAATCACCGCCCCGTTCCAATGCTTCACGTTTAAAGCGATCGATTTCGTCGCTGGCCAGTTCGCGAAAGTTTTTATCCAGTGCTTCGCCGGATTCCAGTTGTCCGCTGTCGATCAGCAGCGTGTTGGGACGCGCAAGCTGGTTGCCGTGTTCGTCATAATTGCGAAACAACTCCAGACGGCCATTCTCAACATTAGTGCTGCCGTCTTCGTTTTCACGGATAAAGCCGGAAATATAGTCGTACACCAGTTTTGAGGTCGCGGTGTTGTTACACACCACAATGAAACAAGGCGGCACTTTAATGCCGCTCTGTTTCCAGAGGTTATAGGTTTGCTCGTAATGACCATAGAGCGCCTGCAAAGCAGTCTGCAATTCGACCGGGATACTGAGCGGGTCCAGCTTCGCGCCTTTCCCTCGACCCTTTTTGGGCATTTTCTTGCCAATATGCTCCCAAAGGTTCCGGTACATGGGCATTTCGTTGCCTGGAATGTTCTCCGCCACCGGCACACGCGGCAGTTTGACGATGCCGCACTCAATAGCGTCCATCAGCGAAAAATCGCTCATGGTCCAGGGAAACAGCGTGCCCTCGACATAGCCTGAACCACTGAGAAAAAACGGCGTGGCGGAGAGATCGAATACGCGGCTGACGCCCAGTTTTCGATTAACGGCTTCAAGGCCAGTGATCCAAAGTCGCGCCGCTTCTTTGTTTTTTTCGGCTTCTTTTTTGTCGTCACCCTTGAGGGCTTCTTCCTCACTATCCGGTTTTTCACGATAACAGTGATGGGCTTCGTCGTTTATGACCAGGACATTCTTCATGCCCATCAGCTCGGGCATGACCCTTTGCAGCATCTGACCTTCGGTTTCCACTGTGTTCAGCGGATCGCCATCGCGACCCTGCAATAACAGGCGTCCGCCTTTGGACAACTCAATACGCTCGCGCGGCTTGAAAGCGTGGTAGTTAGTGATGACGATCTTGGCTTTGCCCAGGTCCTCCATCATGTCACTGGGGACCAGTTCGCGGCTTTTATAGTAACTGTTGGGGTCATTGGGCATGAGAACCCGCAGACGATCACGGATGGTAATTCCGGGCGCGACTATCAGAAAACCACGGGTGAACTTTTTACTGCCGGGCTTGCGAACGGCGTTGACGGTTTGCCAGGCCATCAGCATAGCCATAACGGTCGTTTTACCCGCGCCTGTGGCGAGTTTGAGCGCGAGGCGCATTAAATCAGGATTGGCAGCGGTGCTGGCGCTGTCCAGATGTTCTAGAAAACGCTGTCCATTCTTACCGATTTTCGGCGCCACTTCGGTCAACCAGATCGCGGTTTCGACTGCTTCAACCTGACAGAAGAAGGGGCGGATGCCCGAGAATTCATGGTGGCGCCAATGTTGAAGCAAACGGCCTGTTTCCGGGGTGACGCGCCAATCTTTGGGATTGGGTAATTTGCGCCATTTATCCACCTCGTCCCGCACGGCATTGATCACGGCTGTGTGATCATATTGCTGCTCGTCGCTGGATAGGCCCAAGCCCTCATCAAAAGCCAGCGCTGATTGCTCGCCGACTCCCTTCCGCTTCTTCGGTTTGGGGATAGGTGTTATGAATTCTGCTTGCCGACGTTTGTTGAGGGTTTTTTGAGTTGGCTGGCCATCGCTATCCAGTTCCCAATGCTTCCCTGGATACTCATAAGGCGAGTTCAGAATTGGGTGATCGAAAAACGGATTAGACATCATGCACCCCTACTGATCTTTTATTTTGGATATAACGATATGTCGTCTGAAAACAGACACATTACTGGCTGACCGATCACCAAACCATAACCAGACCTTATTTTCCATGTGAGCGCATGTAAAAATCGCCGGAATGACTCAGCAAGCTCTCATCCATCAAGAAATAAACGTGGATCACCTGGCTTTGTTTCACGGAGTAGTCACAGCAACTCAATCGACCAGCTCAAAAAAATCGCCGATCTCACATTCCAGATAACGGCAAAGAGCCTCAACTGCGTCCAGCTCCACCCTACTTGCTGTCTCGTGATACAGCCGGGTGATGGTGCCCCGATTCACACCAGTTTCCCTCGCTACATCCACGATTTTGAGCTTCTTCTCACCCATCAGTCTGGACAGATGGCACTTAATCATTTGGCCCACCAAAGAACAAATTAACCCACAGGAGATCAAAAAGACTTGTAAAAGGTCTTTATGAGTACATAATGGTCTTCAGGAGGACATTTTGAGCGTTAATGAATACGGTTTGCCCTCCAGAACCCGAAGATAGCAAAGGAGTAGTCCTATGTCACAGGTATATCTCACCACCGAAGAGCTAGCCGAGCGCATCAAGTATGACGCCCGGACCATTCGTGAACGTCTTAAAGATTCTGTTTTGCTCGAAGGCGTTCACTACATCCGTCCATTTGGCGGCCGAAAGATTCTCTACATCTGGAATGTCATTGAACAAGACATGCAGGGCCACTCCGTAAATCACACCTTGACCGTGCCAATGGCCGGAGGAGGTGTTTGCCGTGGGTAAGATCGTGGCACGTCCAGACACCAGCAAACTCTTCTTCGACTTCCGGTTTGCAGGCAAACGTTGTCGGGAACAAACAGCTTTGGACAACACCGCCTCAAATCGCAAAAAACTCGAAGGTATTCTCAAGAAACTGGAAGCGGAAATCACTCTGGGGACGTTCGACTACCACCGCTTCTTTCCTAATAGCCCAAGGGCAAAGGAATTCACTAAGCAAGCGGAAGTACAGAAAGCCAGGGAGGCTCACGACACGCCACTCTTTGAGACGTTCTCAAAAGATTGGCTGGGTGAAATGAAAATCCAGTGGCGTCAGTCACACATATCGACAGTGGAGGGAACATTGAAAAACTATCTCAATCCCCATTTCGGGGAAAAAGAGGTTGGCCGCATCACCAAAAAAGACATTCTCGAATTACGGGCCTCACTCGCCAAAGTTACAACCCGGAGCGGAACCAGTCTTTCAGCCAGTCGTGTCAACCGAATCATCACGCCATTGCGCATGATCCTTAGCGAAGCAGCCAACCGCTTTGAGTTTAGCTCACCCTATCACGGGATTAAATCACTGAAGGTGCCAAGGACGGATGTGGAGCCGTTCAGAATCGAAGAAGTGAAGCAGATCATCGATACCGTTCGGCCCGATTTCAGGAACTACTACGTTGTTCGATTCTTTACCGGGATGCGAACCGGAGAAATTGATGGGCTTCAGTGGGATCACGTGGACTTCAAGCGACGGCAGATCCTGGTTCGCCAGGCATTGGTTCAAGGTCGGCTGGAATACACAAAGAATGATGGCTCATTCCGCACCATCGAGATGTCCCAGCTGGTGGCCGACGCCCTCCAGGATCAGAAGCGTGCAACAGGTAATCAAGCCTTCGTTTTCTGTACCAGAACCGGCGGCCCGCTATGCCACAACAACGTGACCAAACGAGTGTGGTATCCGCTCCTGCGCCACTTGGGGCTGCGAAAACGGCGCCCCTATCAGACTCGGCATACCGCAGCAACTCTCTGGCTCGCAGCGGGTGAGAATCCGGAATGGATTGCTCGCCAGATGGGACACACAACAACAGAGATGCTGTTCCGGGTGTACTCACGTTATGTGCCGAACCTGACCCGGCGTGATGGCTCGGCGTTTGAGCGGCTTTTGATTACCGAATTTGACAGCAAACCCCTGGAGGTGAGCGATGAAACCTGATCTGAAATTGGTCCAGGCCAATCATGACGTGCGTGTATTGAACACAGACTCCATTCACAAGCTTTCCTTATGTCTCGGGTTTGCTCTTCGAATTCAACCAGGTAAACAACTGGTCTTTTGCCTGGGGACAGGGAAGGAGCGCTCAAACCATGAGGCGCTGGTAACCTGGGTGCATTCCCAGTTGCTCAACCATGGCCTCAACCCAACCCGTCAAGCTTTGGCGTTTCTGATCGTCGAGTTGGAAAAGGTACTTAACCGGTGGGAGATGGATCTATGAATCGTTTCGCAATGCTCAAACAGGCATCCCACGAGATAGGCGTCTTTGTTGTTGTGAGGATTTTTTCAACTGAAACTCAGGCCGTCGCATCCATGATGAGCGTCATCCTTCAGTCTGAAAGAGGAGAAATCCTGGCTTTTCTGACGCTTTCAGTAGGAAGTGGCACTCAGGTGCCTGGCCTCTATCAGCGTTTGTACGCCCTGCTCCTGATTCTCCGCTTTGGCGGGCGCCATTATGCATTCATTGAAGAGCACATCGTCCTGCCAGACATTGCCTGACCAACACCACTGCCGGTCCTTTGGCCGGCAGTGGTCCAGCGGTTTAATCCTTTTGCAAAACACCTCCGGTCATTTCTATCGGTGGCAACATGATGATGGCGGCTGCCAGAACAAATTTCACGACGGTCCAGGTACTCCGTAACCCAGTTTTGTCTGCGAAAAAATCAGGATGCGCCCAACCTAAATGAAATGGCCGCTCTTGATCCTTGGGTCCACGTTTAACTTTGATCCGTGATTTGTCCACACCAAAAACATCACCCCAATGGGTCTTTGCGCGCTGCTCGTCCATTCCCGGCGCTAACCTCAAGTGGACAAATGTCCGGCTTTTCAGCCCCACCGAATCGAGGATCGTCAAAAACT
Organism: Marinobacter sp.; assembly: GCA_041688195.1. Taxonomy (GTDB): domain Bacteria; phylum Pseudomonadota; class Gammaproteobacteria; order Pseudomonadales; family Oleiphilaceae; genus Marinobacter. The sequence continues at coordinate 12,047 of JBDNIR010000231.1, read as the reverse complement.
TCCGGCTATCCTCAAGGTCTTGGAACTTGAGCGCCACCTTTGTGCGTTGAAACGCCTTTAGTGAAGATGCCAGCATTCCTAATACCAGATCCGGATCTTTCTCGAAAAACTCGACCAAACGCTTAAAAAGTTGCTCACTTCTCGCGCGCAGATCTCTTTCTCTTGGTGGCGCGATGAAAATATCAGACGACGGTGCATGGTCCGGTCGGGACTCGGGTAACACCCGAGGTTTACGATCCAGCGTTCGATAAAACCTTAGGATTGGCGTTTTTTTGTAAGTCTCAGCCTGAGACAAAAGTTCTGCCCGGAAGGCCCACTCACGCACAAGCGGCTCAGGCAGCGCATAAGTATCCGCAATCTTCCCATAGGGATCGGAGTCGCGATCAAACAGTTTCTGGAGATTCTGGAGCAACTCGTAGAGAACCAGCGGCGATGCGCTTGTGGCAGACTGGCCATCGTAATGCTCAAATGCTGGCACCGTAGGCAGAACACGCGTTCTGGGCTCAACGTTGAGCGCGAATGGTTTCCACCGATCGGCCAGGGCCGCCAAAATGTCACCGGCTCGGTGAGCCCCACGCAGGTGGCGCCGACTGCGGAACTTATCAATGCCAGTCGCAGAGACACCCACCAACTGAGCTTGTTGGACCAACGACAACTCGGGGTTTCGTCGCTCTGCCAGATACTGGCCCAGCAGCCAATCAAATAAATGACTGTACGAGCTCATGGTTTCCCCCGGTGTGAGATGGCCACACCAGGTACACAACTCCCATAAATGCTTTTGAGTAGGCGAGGACGCTGATCCAAGCGAGGCCAGATGTGAAAAATCTTCCCCCCAATGGGGCATAAGCGCTTCGCCCGAGTCTCCCATGACCCAATGGTCTGGCAAAAACTGCCCCGGGTAACTTTCGAGCATTCTCAAACCAGTAAACGTCGCAAACGAATGCCGGTTGTGATGAAAGCGCAAAGTGATATCACCACTGGCTGCAATCATCGCCCGGGTAACGGACTTGAACACGTAGCGGTCGGTAATACTCTCGGAGGGCCGACCTTCCATGGAGAACAGCAGAGCGTTCGGACGATAGCCCCCGAGCTCGCCTATCCGAGTCTGAACCCAGCGTTTCAGTTCATTTTTTTCTTCCTCAAGAAGGAGCAGCCAAATCGGCAAACGACGAACGGCGGACGGTGATTTTTGCGTCATGCCTCTTTGATTCATCACCCTCAGTGTCGGCTTGTTGAAGCCCGGCTCCATCAGCCCTTCCAGATCCTGCAGCCTGAGGTGAGTGACTTCACGCCGACGTAAACCGCAGCGGAAACCAATCGTCAGCACCAGTGGGCAGATCGCCCTTTGACGAGGGTTTTCAAGTGCCCCCAGCCACGACTTAGCCCGAGTGTATTCCCTGGGTGTGAGAAGGTTTGCATCCACGTTTCTAAGAGACTGGCTACCCTCAGAAATATCGACTGCGGGGACTCGATAACATGTGACCAGCCAATGATGAAACTCGCCAAATCGCTGTCTTCGAGTCGATTTATTCTCAGTACTTAGGGTGCAGTGTATGGCATCCTCGTAAAGCGCTACCCAATCATCAGCTTCATAACCCTCAATATCTGGATAATCAAGACTTGCCACCAACAGAGGCGTGCCCACCGTCGACAAGTACCGCAATGCAGAGGCGGGCTTTAGCTTACTTTGTTTTAGTACATTTCTTTTTATGCTGGCATTGAGCCATTGGGCCACCAGATTCAAGATGGGAGAGGTGCATTGTCCGCTCTCAATAAAATGCTTTAACGCCGCGGTCGCGCTTGATGAAGGTCGCCCAACGCCCTGATCTTGTCGGCGAGGACTCAGGCAGCGTCGTAACGCTTTTAGCGCCTGAGAATGGTCATGCCCGTTTTTGATACATCCGCGTTTGGAAGCAAGTAGCTCGTCTTCGCCTCCCACCAGAGCAGTGGAACCTGAGTTATGCGCTGCCGGCAGTGACTTACCAACATCCTTGACGACCAGCCCCGTCTGAAGGCGGTTCCATGTTTCCCTAGGGAAGGATGCTCCGGCTTCGAGGGAGGATGCGTAATCCACCAAAAATCCAGGGTAGTCTAAAGCCGCTTCTCGGCACGCATGGTCAAGCAGCCACCCCGAAATTCGAAGCGCGTGGTGTTGTCGATCAACGGCTGGAATATCGAGTTCATCGGACGAGTCAACCGAGCAAAAGTACGCCTCCAATAGTTCTTCATTATGAAAAGAGGTCGGGTGATGCGATCCCGGCCATGCCTTCCGGTACTTTTTATACCACCGGAGCAGGAAAATGGACGTGATCGCATCTGGGAACCACCGTCTGACGCTCTTCGACTCTGAGTAAGAGATCGTGGAGCGATGCGCGACAAAGTCGCGCATATGAAGCTCCAGAGAGACCCCGTTTTCCTCGATCCAGACTCCGCGCCCTATCGCTTTGGGTAATGCAGTGAGCCATCCGCCATGAAGCAATCCGCCTCTAGTGATCGCAGAAAACAACAATTGACCGGCCTCAGCGTCTTGCGTTTCAAAACGCCTGGCTCGTTTTTTTCTCGCATCCGTCTTTGGTTCCGAAGCACTGAAGCTTTCATTGGCCAGCACCAGGAGCTTTCTGTAGTTAATCCCGCGTCGTTGTCCCTGCGCAGAAATTGGAGACTTCGGTGGATGGTAAACACGGATATAAGCCGGGACCTCGACATCCCAATTGAGCTCGCGTACACCTCGAGCCAAGCCCTTCACCAGAAAATTATGTCGATCCCGATAATCATGATTCGATGCACCCGCTTTCAATTTTTCGACCAGCTCGGTAAGCACGAGATTGGACAAGGATGCATGTTGCTCACCTGTATACAGAGCGGGGCCGCACGACCGAATGATTTCGAGCGCGGTCATTTGATTGTTTCGCCGCCGTAGACGGCGATTCGTTGAGCGAATCTGATCACCCAACTCGGAGGACTTTTTCTTCGCCAAGACATTCCATCCAACCCATGATGCTTCCAGATCATTCATGACAACCCCTCCTCGGCGTTCCAGCCTTGCTCAAAAAACAGCGGCGCTATGACCTCTGAGGCCAATCTGAGGAGTGCCTGCGGATCCATCGTCGAAAAGCGATCAAATGGGCTCTGGCCATCCGACCAATGACCCATAAAAGCGTCGACTGCATGCCCAGGCAGGCCACCACACAGAAGACTGCTCCTGAGTAGGTGACGGTTGATATTGAGAGGTAGATCGAATGTATCTTGGAGCTGCGACTGGAGAGTTTTCTGCCGCACATGTAAAAGTTTCAAATCATTATTCAGGAAGAAAAACAGGGGCAGATTATGTTGGGGCGCTGCCGGAAGCGCCACACGGATTCGTGCCAGGACACTTTCCCGATGCTCCATGTAATACGACAATTGTTTTAGACACTCCGGCACCAGCGGCACAACACGAGCTTTTTGGGTGTGATCTCCTGACTTGTCATCAATAACGACCAGGGCCCGATTCCAGTCGATATCCTCTGCGTAGGGAATCGGATCCTGAACAGCGCGGTGACCGGTCGAGAACAAGACCATCATGACCACATACCGCGTGTAAGCATTGTGGAAATCGACCCACGCGTCCTGATAATTCCAGTTTTTCTTCGCTATAAAAATCGCGCTACGCAGATCCGCAACCAAAACTGTCACCACCGATTGTTTGGGACAAATCTCGGAGCCGACACCCTGCTCATTACCGGCCGAAGAAAAAGGTGATGGAAAAGAGAGCGTCATCGGCAGCTTTGACAACGCTTTTTTGTAGGCATCGATCAGATCTGGCTTTGCGCTGTGCTGATAATAAATCGAGGCCACTTGCCCCGTCGGCGGCAGCTGGCCTGTGATTAACGTGGCCTCCGCCAGATCGCCTTCGCCATCAATCAAACTGTAATACAGGTTGCGCTGAACCCGATGGAGCGTGAACTGGGTCCCGTGCCGCTTATTGAGCATCGACAAAAGTGCCTTTGCATCGTCTATGACATGCTCCGCACTGACGGGGAACAGACGCTGTCTTTCGCTCAACACCGAGCCGCCCATGTTGGCTCTTTTGAGGCGACCTGACAGGAGTGCGTCAAATTCCGCAGGGATTGGAAACGCCAGCTCAAGGGAGGTCTCTTTTAAATACACGTCCCATTCACGCAGAGCTACTTTAGCGTAGTCGGGTCGTACCACCCCTCGAATCCAAACACGTTCATTAGGTATGAGATAGATCGCATTTGCACTGCGCTTCGCGGGAAGCGCCCGAGATGATTTATAGACTTGAGTTTTCAACACGTCCTCTGGCGGGGTTCCCGTGAGGAGGGAGAGGCCAACCAGAGCCACCGACAACGACTTTTCCGACGCATAATCCCGCAATGCCTGAATAAGGATATGTAAATCGTAGGCACTCAACCTCCGCCATTGGGAGGGTGTCATCTGCTGATTTTTCACAACATGGCGAAAGGCGCTTCGGCTCCGTTGGTGATTGAGCAATGGTGTCTCGCCAGACTTTACCTCCACACGGCGAGTTGAGGTGAGGAGCTGAGTCTGAGTTTGGCCCTCCTCGGGTGCAGCGCCAGAACGAACCAAGCTGCGAGGGCTCGGAGCACCGTGCTCGACCTCCGATCTGATTACGAAAATTTCTTCGCCTGAGCTTTCATCATCGGGATCCGGCACATTACACGCACGCTCCCAAACCTTTTCAGGCGCCCGCCCGTCTGAAACCGTAGCTTCGCTCGTAACGTCCCGGAATGGCGAATTTCTCAAGCCCAAACTATACGCCAGCGATCGCTCAAAAATTTCGCATGTTAGTTCAACGTCCTCAGTGACCGGCTGCCGGAAGAGGCGTTCAATCCTGTAATGTAAAAGATCAGGTTCATCGGGTACCTCTGGTAACGCGATCAGTGTCCGGTCCGACATGAGCCGCATTCGCCGGCATACAGCCTGTCGGTTACCCTCAACACCGCTGGAATTTTTGGCAATGCCCAGATCGATCGCTTCCTGAAGTTTTTGAGCAATTCCAATACTGTGGGCACATAAGAACAAATATTTATTCGACGGATTTGGCTGCATCGCGATATGCAACAGCAGAGCATGTATCGGGTAATCAGTCTTTAATCCTTTCGTCCCCGCTGGGTAATCCAGCGGATGCTGCGCACCATCAAACTCTCCACCAGCGACCCACCGTCGAACGATCTGGAGTGTTTGCTCTGCATAAATCGGACGCGTGATTCTCTCAACAAATGGCAGCAATTGGTTCAAGGCCTTTTTCAGAAGTTCCTCACCGATCAAATCATCACGAAGCCCAATCTCCCGGGCCGTTTCAGGCGGTAGTGATTCAGAAACAGTGGAATCAGGCATTCGACTCACCTCTCAACCCTAAGAACTTCGATTCGAATTGGTCTGAATGTCTCGAAAAATAGCGGCGGTTTATACCGACAGCGTCAGCCATGGCGGATTTGCTCACGAACCTGGATGATAGCTGCGCACGGTTGTCTCGATTGTCCAATTCCTCCCATAACAGACCGATGACGTCTGCCTGTATACGGCTATCCATCACATGGGATAGCAGGCTGAGAAGCGCTGTCTGAATAGCAAAAATTCTAAGGTCCGGAACGCTATCTCGAGGAACGATTATCGTGGGTATCATGGTGAGGCTGTTGAGACGCTGGCCTACGTAATATGAGCGTAAATTTCCAAAAACCCGGATTTTCCCGCCACGTTCCCGCCAACCGATCACTGGGGAGGTAGCCAGAGTCCGTTGGGCGGCATAATCCGTTAATGATAGCCGATCCATGGGAGGTCCCAACAGATTCAAAAGAATTTGATTGACTGGTAGAACTGAGGGGTCCAACTCTAATTTGCTCAACTGAACCAGAAAATAGTTGTCGCTCATATTCACTCCGATTAATTAACGTTATTTGCTACGCTACTTTGATCCCAGCCTATAAGTCGAGCATGTTTACAAAAATACACAATGATATATTTACTTTTGTAAAAAACCAAGAAAACTTTTAGTTTTGATAATATTACTTTTAGTAAAAACCAAGCAATCGAGAGTGTTACTATTACTTTCGCACTTAGACAAGTTGCACTCTGTGGAGCTTTCGTATGACAATAAAAGATAGACATTTTTTGGCGTTCTACATATGTAAAACTTGTTTTATAAAGGAGGCATTATGAGTACGAAATGCTCCATAGCATCAGGGCCAACATTCCACCTCTACCATGAGCTAACGCTGGATTCAGTCCAGCCTGAAGACGTATTTTTGGACATCGAGGACACACAGGAGCTGCTGGTCGAAAAAGATTTTTCCAATAGTCTCAGGACTCGCGTTCAACTCCCTTGCGACCTTTTGGATCAGGTTGCGATCGCCTGGATCCGGCATCGCAAACTGCAGGGCTCAATGGGAGGACCTGTTGGGAACGATTGGGGTTCACCCGATTGCGATTTTGAATAGGAGGGAATAAATTGGCGACCGACAATGATTACACCTTACGATCAGAAAGACTGCACAGTCTCATGGAGCGAACGGCAACGTTATTAAACTTGAGCGAGGCTGAAAAAAACATATTGTTCTACGATACAGAGCATATGCCTGAACGAGCGTATTTTTCAAACGACAATGGGCCTATTTTAAACGAAACCAAATTCTCATATGTATTAGGAATATTTAAATCAATTAATATCTTATACTCAGACATAACAAGGGCACAGAGACGGCTACGACTGCCATCAACTGAAGTTCCTTTTAATGGAAAATCACCGCTTGACTTAATGCTTAGTGGTACCGATGGGCTCCGGTTGACAAGACGGTATTTTGACTGTCTTGCCCAATCTTAAGATCTTAATTATTTTCAAAAATAAACTGTCTTTTAACGCCTTTAAAGCATAAATTATTATTCGTTACTTATATCCTTAGCATCATGGCCTGACACTAACGAATTGAGCTTTTCAATAAGATTTTCTACAATTGAGGTTGGCAATGTCGAACCGCTCTACTGACGACGAAAGGCTATTGTATGAAGCTTCACAGAATGTAGCAGAGCAGCTTGGGCTATCCCTTGAGGATTGGAAAGCAATTGTCAGTCGAGAAAGAACAGATTCCCTGGAGGGCAGCATTTCTTTGCCCAGGATCTCTAAAGATCGAGCGCTGCACCTTATACGGATCTACACGACACTTCATCGATTGGTGGGCGGTGATGACAGTGCTATGAAACACTGGATCAAAACGTCGAACCACAATTTCAGTGCGCCTCCCCGATCGGTTCTTTTCACTTTGTCTGGGATGGAGGATGTTCTCCAGTATCTCGAGGCGTGCTGACAGAGATTTTGCGAAATCAATAATTAAAAATTTTCCCCAGGTTGATCGAGTACTAAAAGACAGTTTTTTGATTGAAGTTAATCTCAGCGTGGAGGTCTCATGACCATTGAATTCGATGACAATCAGTTAGCCAAACAAGGGCAGACGGGTTTGCGAGCCGCCCTACGGATACTGGAACAATGGCATTTAGCCCCCCAAGACAAAGCGGCAATTTTGAGCATTAGCCCCAGGATCGTCAGCTTACTAGAACCCGTATTCGAGCTTCGAACAGAACAGCTGGAACGAATTTCGCACGTGTTAAATATTCACGCAGCCCTCCGAGAGCTGTTTCAAAATCCTGAGAATGTGTCGAACTACATGACGGCGATCAATCATAATCCGCCGTTTAACGGCATCACCCCGCTGGCCATGATTCGATCAGGGCAGATTGATGCACTAAAAAAGATAGTTGACCATCTTGAGAATTTAAAAAATGGCGGCTGGTAACACTACTAATCAATCAGCAGGCAGGGAGCATATGTAGCGGTTCAATGATTCTAATGGACCGAGAGGAACAGATGAAACGTAAGCAATGGGATGGACTCCTCCTCCTCCTCACCTCACCGGCATCTACGTGCCAAAATGGGGAGTGATTAGTCAACCATCATGAAGATGAGGAGAAGCCCAGATGAACATTATCCGTGTCGGTGTTGATATTGCGAAGTCAGTGTTCCACGTGCACGGCGTAGACCGCCACGATCAAACCCAGTGGCAAGGCAAATACGCCCGCCAAAAGTGGCTTGATGCGCTCAGCCGGAAAGTACCGGCAGGCGCCGAGATTGGCATGGAAGCCTGTGCTTCGTCTCACTATTGGGCTCGGGAGCTTCAGAAGCGAGGTTATTGCGTCAGGTTGATTGCAGCCCAGTTTGTCAAACCTTATGTCAAAAGCAACAAAAATGACCGGGTGTGGACGCGGAGGCTATATGCGAAGCCAAGAGCCGTCCGAACATGCGTTATGTAGCGCCCAAGACGGTTGCCCAGCAGGATATCCAGGCAGCGCACCGTATCCGGGAAGAGCTTGTGGGGCAGCGTACCGCCAAGGCCAACCAGATCCGGGGACTGGTGGGCGAGTATGGCATCGTGGCCCCGGTGGGCATCCAGGCTCCGCCGCGCCTTACCAAGATGGCTGGAAGACGCTGAGAACGGGCTCAGCGATAGCTTCCGAATTCTGCTCAATGGGCTGGCTGATGATCTCCGGCACCTGGATGATCACATCGCAGCGCTTGACCAACGGATCACTGACAATGTTAACCAGGATCCTGTGCCGCGGCGCTTGATGACATTGCGTGGTCGTGGGGCCGCTCACGGCCAGTGCCTTGTCAGGTGTCCTGGGAGACGGGCAGGCGTTCCGCAGAGGACGAGACTTCGCTGCCTCTCTCGGGTTGACGCCCAGGCAGCACAGCACCGGGGGCCGGGATCGTCTGCTGGGGATCAGCAAGCGCGGTGACAGTTACGTACGCAAGCTGCTCGTCCACGGAGCGCGGGCCGTGTTACGTCATGTTAATGGCAAAGACGACGGACTCAGTCGTTGGCTGAAAGGCCTGGTGTCCCGAAAACATGTCAATGTCGCAACGGTGGCACTGGCCAACAAAACAGCCCGCATTGCCTGGGCGCTGGCGCACAACGGAGCGGCCTATGACGATAAACTGGCAGCGGTGGGCACATGAAATTGCCGCATGAAGTGGCACGCGAGTGAGTTAAACGGAAACCCTGCAGGAGACATCCAACACCACGATTGCACGGCATTTTGATTGATGGCGAACAGGTCGAACCGGCGCGCGAATAGCCCATCAGGGTCCGATGCCTACAAAAACGGCATCATTAGAGAGACCGAATACACGTAGGCAGTCGTACCTTATCGCGATTAAGCAGAGTGCTTGCAAAAGAGGAGGAGTCCATACACGCTATTGGCACCTGAAGGTGTTGGGCAAAGGCAATAAAGAACGGTATATCCACTCCCGTCTGGCTACCTCTGGTACCTGAAGCGGTTTCGTCGCTGGCGGGCCCTGCCCCCATTACCCGAACGGGGCGAACAGGTGCCGATGATTCCCCGTAAAAATGGGGGTGGCCAGGTGGGTAAGAGGGCCATTGAAACCATGATCAAAGAGGCATTTATGCTGGCGGCAGAGCGAATGCGCAAGACCGGCCATTCTGGGGAGTCGGTGGAGATGGAGCAGATTGCCAACCATACCCACTATCTTCGCCACACCGGCGCCTCTATGGATATCGACGCTGGCCGGCAGATTCGTCACGTTTCTGAAGACCTCGTGCACGAATCAGCCGCGTTCACGGAAGCCATATATATCAGTGCCAGCAGTTCAGAGCGCTACAAAACGGGTCTGGCCAGGAGTATTTGAATCAGGTTCGTGAGCTTAATTTTTGTTGCAGGGCCTATCGTGAGCAAAGCCTCAAGGTCACCAAACAGCGCCCAGCTGAACTATCCTCATGACTATTGATATAGACCCCCTCCTGTAGCCTTTCGAAGCAAAACTTCGGCTTCCTTATGTCACATTTCATATATATGCCTGCATTGCACGGTTTTAGAGGCGATGCTACCATGTGACACATCTAAGCCCATTTACCAACATGAGCATTATATCCAATGCCTATCGAACGGCTTTTTAACGAATTAGATATCCAAAGCTTGATAGATATGAATGGCGCTTCACCCCATGGAAAGAGAAATGCCGCGCTGATTATGGGAGCAGCATACTGGGGGCTACCCCCTACAGAGCTAAGCCTGTTGCGCCTTGAGGACGTGATGGATCAGTCGGGAGAGTTTTTCCGGATATGGACGCTGCCGGTTAGCGTCTCGTATAACGGTGAAGCAAGGGAGCTTCATACTGAGGATCACATTCTCCCATTCTTCGAGCGCTACATGGACTGGAGGGTGTCTGAGCATCTGTATACAAGCAATCAAGCTTGGTACCGGGGCTCCGATCCAAAGAGTCACTTTTTTCTTAATGATCATGGTGAACCATACAAGCTGTCGCCACGGAAGAAAGGTGCTACGGAGTATCAACCGAGATCCATGACTGCAAAACTGAAGTCATTTATCCAAAAAGCAGGAATCGAGGGGGCGACAGTCGCGACTTACCGCGATAGTTTTGTAAAGGCTATGTATGACCAGGGTTGCCATCACAAAGACTTGATGCGTGTGTCCGGAATCAAGCAGAAGGAAACGATCGACAGAAAGATCCGACCGCAAATTCAGGATATTGACAAGGTATTCAAGAGCGTTTTTTCACGAGTGCGAATAACAGACTAAAGAGGCTTAACGCTATGGACTCACAAACAAAGGAATCTGCGAAACAGTTTGTGAAACTGATTTCCCAGGATTTTGACGTTTCCCGTTTTGTCCTCTTTGGGAGCCGTGCTCGGGGGGATTATCACAACGAAAGCGACGCGGATATTGCCGTGTTCCTTCGTGGACCCAGAGGCGATTTTGTCGAAACAAAACTGGCGTTGGCCGATGTTGCTTTCGATGTGCTACTTGAAACAGGAGTCCGCATACAGCCTTTGCCGTTATGGGAGGACGAATGGGAGCACCCTGATGACTACCCTAGCCCGCTTCTCCTTCAGCATATCCGGCGTGACGGAGTGCCCTTATGAGTGAATTGCTTGATAAGGCTCAACGGGCATTGTCATCAGCAGTAATACTGCTCGAAGCTGGCGATAACGACGGCGCTTGTAATCGTGCCTACTACGCAATGTTCGATGCAGCACGGGCGGCTCTTACTGAGGGTGACGATCCGCTAGTTGTTGAACAGGCGCGAACGCATAACGGACTGATCGCGCAGTTTGGGCTAAACCTTGTGAAGCCAGGGCTGGTTTCAGGTGATTTAGGTAGAGCGTTTAATCGAGTGGAAGAGCTGCGCTTGATTGCTGACTACAAGACTGGGGAGGCGATTACTGAAGATAAAGCGCGATGGGCTGTATCGACTTCTGAGGACTTCGTAGAAACTATGGTTGATCTCATTGACCAATCAAGCGCTCCTTTGCCGTCGGTGTGATTTCTCTAGTTTATAAGCAACCTAAAGTGATTCAGGAACTTGAAATGGAAAAAATCTCCTCACATGGCGGGCGTCGGACTGGCGCTGGACGAAAGCCAGACGGCGATACTCCGAAGATCCGAAAAACGTATGGCTTGCCCCAAGCCGTTCAGCTAAAGTAGATCTGGCTTGGCCCGGTCGGGCAGTTATAAAGGGTCAGTGGATTTTCCATTGGCCCTTTATTATGATTTTGCCTTAACGTGCTCATCCAGGCAGATAATCTCTTCTAACTGACGCCCGCATGCGTTGATTTGAACTCCCTCATACCCTCTCGGGAACCCTTGGCCAATCCTTCTGGCAAGATTTCTTTCCCATGAAAAAAGGCACCATACTGCGGGATGTGGCGCTGTTGTTCCTCGATGTTGGTGGTCTACGCTTACTCCATACCTGAATGTATTTGGAGGCTACCATGCAGGTGCGTATTCTGGCCATTCCGATCAGCCGTACTGGTTTTATCCGATCACCTGAGCAGCCTCACGCGTCGTCTTGATCCTAACATTCCGAGTGATCGGAATCCGTAATTTCTGATAGCGTCTTCCTCATCGACTCGCCTTTGAGTTTCAGCTTGTGACTGTTGTGCAGCAGCCGGTCCAGAATGGCATCCGCCAGTGTCGCGTCGCCGATCATCTTG
>JBDNIR010000230.1:0-3263 GCA_041688195.1 Marinobacter sp. | reverse complement strand
TCCACGCTGGGTGCGTCTTCGGCATTTTCAGCCGTTGCTTCGAAGTTCTCGCGCAATGGCATATCGCTGTACATCAGGCTGTGCCAGAGCCGGCCAGGGAAGGTACGGATCTCAGTGTTGTAGCGCTCAATAGCCTGGATGAAATCACGGCGGGCAACGGCAATACGGTTTTCAGTACCTTCAAGCTGAGACTGCAAGGCCAGAAAGTTCTGGTTAGATTTGAGGTCCGGGTAACGCTCGGAAACCGCCATCAATCGACTCAGGGCACTGCTGAGCTCACCCTGGGCCTGTTGGAACTGCTGCAGCTTCTGTGGATTGTTCAGTATGCTCTCATCTACCTGAATTGAGGTTGCTTTGGAGCGCGCTTCAATCACGGCGGTGAGAGTCTCTTGCTCCTGGGCAGCAAAACCTTTCACGGTCTCCACCAGGTTGGGGATCAGGTCGGCGCGTCGCTGGTATTGGTTCTCGACCTGCGACCAGGCGGACTTGACCTGTTCGTCATAGGTGGGGATGTTGTTGATGCCGCAACCGGACAAGAAGGCAGCCAGCATCACCAGAAGTGACAGTTGCCAGTAAATCCTTTTCGGTGACTGGGTCATTGTGGTTCCCATGATGTCGGGTTTCCTGAAGGTAAGTGACTGAAAATTCAATAGTGGGCCGCTAAAATCGGTATTCCCTATTGATGGTGTCGAATTCCCTGGTTTCAACCGTGTTCGCTTGTCACAACCATGTGCTACTGTTTTAGTCTGTTTCCGGGCAAAACGGTGATCATTGATGAGTAACCCCAAACACACGCTTTTCTGGATGACGCTTTTCCTGATGGTGGTTCTGGTGGTCTGTGCCTTGATTTACGCACCTCTCCAGACAGCTTTTATGGCGAACTGGGTGTTCAACTTACTGATTGTTTGTGTGCTTATCGTGGGTATTGGCCTGACCTATCGGCAGGTGTTTGTACTGTTTCCCGAAATGCGCTGGATTGCCCAGTTCCGCACCGGGCACTCCGGACTCTCTGTGCTCCAGGAGCCGAGGTTGCTCAAGCCCCTGGCCCGGCAACTGGGGGACGACTACAAAAAGGATCAGTTTTCGCTCTCGACCATGTCTTTGCGGACGGTGCTTGACGGCATTCATAGCCGTATGGATGAGCAGCGGGAGATAACCCGTTACTTTATCAGCCTGCTGGTTTTTCTTGGGTTGCTCGGCACCTTTTGGGGCTTGCTGGGAACCATTAATTCAGTAGGCGCGGTCATTGTGAACCTGGACATGAGTCAGGAGGATTTTGGCAAGGTATTTGCCGATCTGCAGTCCGGGCTGTTAACGCCGCTGGAGGGGATGGGGACTGCATTTAGCTCCTCGCTTTTGGGCTTGGGTGGTTCGCTGATTCTGGGTTTTCTGGACATTCAGGCTGGCCATGCCCAGAACCGGTTTTATGACGGCCTCGAAGAGTGGCTGACCGGCGTCACCAACCTGATAGATAACGTCGGGAATAGCCCCGCGCAAGATCAGCAGGCCCGCCAGGAGTTGGCACGCCTGCTGAGTGAAAACCAGGAGTTGAAAGGCCAGCTTGCGGACAGGGAATGACATGATGCTTAAGCTCGGGAATAGCTGCTCATGATTGGCTCCAAACGACGTAGCCGCAGCAATATCAATGTCTGGCCCGGCTATGTGGATGCGCTGTCAGCCTTGTTGATGTTGGTCATCTTCATGTTGCTGGTCTATGTGGTAAGCCAGCTTTATCTCTCGCAGACGCTCTCGGACCGTGAATCAGAACTTGCACGCCTGAACCGGAGCCTGGCCGAGATTTCGCGGCTGTTGGGGCTGGAAGAACAAAAAACCGACGCTTTGGAAGCGCAAATGGTGGCGGTGCAGAACGATTACAGTGACAGTCTCGCGCTGACAGCGACCCTGCAGGAGGAACTGAACGAAGCCGACGCGCGGGCGCTGCAGCAACAATACGACGCCGAAGCCCAGAACATGCGTATCCAGGAGTTAACCTCTGCCATCGGTGAAACCGGGCAGGCGCTGGAAGAGAAGCAATTGCTGTCGGTGTCCCAACGAGCCATCATCAAGCGTCTTTCTGATCAGATAGCGGCCCTTAAGAATCAGCTTAACCGGATTAGCGCAGCTTTGAGGCTACAGGAGGATATGTCGGCTGAGAAAGACGTCAAACTGGCTGAGATGGGTCAGCGGATCAACATGCTGCTGGCGGAACGAATCAACGAGCTTGAGCGTTATCAGTCCGAGTTTTTTGCCCGCCTGAGAGACATCCTGCAAGCAAACGACAATATCCGGATTGTGGGCGACCGCTTCCTGCTTCCTTCAGAACTTCTATTTGCATCAGGTTCCGCCAGCCTCGGCGAAGCTGGTAAGACCGAGCTGGATAAGCTGGTGAACGTGCTGCTGGATGTCGTGGAAAAGATTCCCGATGATATCGACTGGATACTCAGGATAGACGGGCACACGGACAAGGTGCCCATTAATACCGCTGCTTTCCCGTCGAACTGGGAGCTTTCAACTGCCCGCGCCGTTGCAGTAGTGCGTTATCTGTCCGAAAAAGGCGTGCCACAGGATCGCATGGCAGCCGCTGGTTTTGGGGAGTTCTTTCCCGCCACCACCGGTAATTCGAAAGCGGCACTGCAGAGAAACCGCCGTATCGAAGTCAAGCTGACCGACCGCTAACCCAATGCAGCGGCTCCATTGCGCTACTTGGGCCGGAACATCCTGAAGCGCTGCTCCTCACCAAAACTGAAGTAATCCGCCGGCCCGCCACTGCGCATCACGGGCTGGGGGGCAGCGGTGTCGTAGACGCCGTCTTTCAGATATTTCCGGGCAATGTGAATACCCACCACCTCTCCTAAAGTCAGCCAGGTGTCTGCCTTACGGCCGTCCGCACCCTGAAGCTGGATAATCTGTGTGACGCGGCATTCAAACGTCACCGGGCTTTCCTGCACATAAGGCACCGAGATAACCCGGGGTTTAGCTGGTGTGAGCCCCGCCAGGGCAAATTCGTCAACGCTGGGGGCGACCATTGCGCAGGTTTCGTTCATCGCCTCCGCAAGCGGGCGCGTCACCAGGTTCCAGCAAAATTCACCGGTGGCTTCCACATTGCGAACCGTATCCTTGTAGCCAATGCTGGAAAAACCAATGATCGGCGGCACATAGTTGAAAGCATTAAAAAAGCTGTAGGGTGCCAGATTGAGAATGCCGTCCGCATCCCGGGAAGAAATCCAGCCGATGGGCCTTGGGGCGACCAGGGCGTTGAAAGG
>JBDNIR010000229.1:0-6863 GCA_041688195.1 Marinobacter sp. | reverse complement strand
TGGCGGTTTTTCAGCATCTTTTTTTGGTTTACCGGGTACACAAGGATTGTTTGGATGAAGTTGCTTTGGGCCATTTTGGTGGTACTGATTCTCCTGTTGCAGGTGCGCCTGTGGGTCGGGGAAGGTAGCTTTGTGCAAGTGTGGGCAATGGAAAATACCCTTGAAGAACAGCACCAGGAAAACGCCAAGCTTGCAAACCGGAATGAGCGCCTCTACGCCGAAGTACGCAACCTCCGTAGCGGAGAAGGTGCCATTGAAGAGCGGGCCCGTATGAACCTGGGTCTTATCCGGAACGATGAGACCTTCTTCCTGGTGGTTGAGCCCTAAACCGCAAGCCTTGTGACTGCCCCATGACTAAACCTCGATATTGGCTCGTCGTACCTGCTGCAGGTATTGGCCAGCGTATGAATTCAGACTGTCCCAAACAGTACCTCCGGATCCAGGATCGGTTTATCGTCGATATTGTGCTGGCCCGCTTGCTGAACGGCCTTGCTTTTGATGGCTGCGTAGTGGCGCTTCACCGGGAGGATCGGTGGTGGCCGATGACCGCAAGCCATCCTGACCCGAGGGTGCAGGTTTGTGAGGGCGCGGCGGAACGCCATCTTTCGGTGCTGGCGGCACTCAGGGCGCTGGCAGAGCAAGCCGCGGACGAAGACTGGGTGCTGGTGCATGACGTGGCTCGCCCCTGCATAGCCTGTCAGGACGTCCAGAAGCTGATGACAACCCTGGAGTCAGACCCGGTAGGCGGCCTTTTGGCTACTCCGGTAACTGATACCCTCAAACGGTCAGGGATTGGTGATAATACGGTCTCGGAGACCGTCAACCGAGAACGGCTTTGGCGAGCATTGACACCCCAGATGTTTCGTTTTGGTGCACTGAAGGCGGCCATCGAACATGTAGTTCGTGACGGCCTTTCAATCACCGACGACGCATCCGCTATGCAATACGCCGGTGCGGTCCCGAAACTGGTGGAAGGTCGTTCGGATAATATCAAGATTACCGTTTCGTCGGATCTGGCCCTGGCTGACTTTCTGCTGGGTCGGTTGTCCGATGAGCAAAAGCCGGCCTGATCAGGCCCTGATCTGCTCAATACCGTTAAATTAATCGGAGTGTGACAATGCGCATTGGCCAGGGCTTTGATGTTCACGCGTTTGGCGCGGGGGATCACGTCGTTATAGGCGGCGTTCATATCCCCTTTATGCATGGGCTGGTAGCGCATTCAGACGGCGATGTGCTGCTCCATGCCCTGTCGGACGCTCTGCTCGGTGCATTGGCTCTTGGAGACATCGGGCATTTCTTTCCTGATACTTCGCAAGATTGGGCAGGCGCCGACAGCCGCAACCTGCTTCGACAAGTCATGGGCCGGATTGCAGAGCAGGGCTATGAAGTCGGTAACGTGGATACCACAATCATCGCCCAGGCACCCAAAATGGCCCCTCACCTTGAGCAAATGAAAATCAATATTGCTGATGACCTCGGCATTTCAACGGACCGGGTAGGCGTCAAAGCCACCACCACGGAACGGCTGGGGTTTACGGGTCGTGGCGAAGGTATCGCCTGCCAGGCCGTATGCCTTCTGAACAAGGTGGGCTCGTGAATAGCAGCCTATGGCGTCTTGACTGGCCCACCGCCGGTGGTTCGCGTCTGGGCCGGGCAAAGATCAAAGCCAGCCCCCGACATTTTTTTGTTGATGAGCAGCTGGTGTTTCCGGACATGCCCGATGTTGAATGGGAAGACGATGTGGAGCATGGGGAGCAAGGACACGAAAACGCAATTGTTGTCTCGGGTTCAGGAGAACATCTTTGCCTGAGGATAGAAAAATGCGGTGATAACACCGACTACGTGGCCCGGGAGTTGTCGCTGTTATCCGGCTGCAAGCCTCACGATATTGGACTCTGTGGGCTCAAGGATCGGCACGCGGTGACGCGTCAGTGGTTCAGCGTTTATCGGCCGGGCATGATGACGGGTGATGAAAACTTCATTGCCGGTGTGCGGGAGCGATGGTCAGTGCTTTGTGCCCATCGTACCTCTCGGAAATTGCGACGTGGTGAACACCGGGCAAATCGCTTTGAAATCCTGGTGTCGGGGGTTGAGGCTGCCTCATCAGATGTGGAAGAAGTCCTCAAGCGGATAGTGGTGCAAGGTTGTCCGAATTATTTTGGTGCCCAACGTTTTGGCTGGTCTGGCAACAACCTGGCTCAGGCGGTGAGAATGAACCCCCGCCAGCGACGGGGAAAGAATAACCGCGACGGCCTGTATTTTTCGGCTGCCCGCTCATGGCTTTTTAATGAAGTCCTTGCCGAGCGTGTCCTTGCCGGAAACTGGCTGCAGCCTCTTCCGGGTGAGCCCGTGGCAGAGGGTGTGACAGGTCCTCTCTGGGGTGATGGCGGCACTACTGCCACTGAGGTTCAGGGCAAACTGGAGCGCACGGTGGTGGCTCGATATCCGGATATGGCAGCGGTGTTCTCCCAAACCCGAATGAAGCCGGAGCGTCGCAGTCTTGTCCTTGCACCAGCAGATTTCACATGGCGCTGGCCAGACCAAGACGACTTGCTGCTCAGCTTTGAGCTGACGCCAGGTCAGTTCGCCACGGCGGTGCTTCAGGAGCTGTTTGAAGTTTCCGATGTATCCAGTCAGACAGAACTCGCAGCAAAGCTTTAAACAAGGCATATTAAATAAAAATAGTGATGAAACTGACCGCCTCTGGCCGGTCTCAAAAGAATGAAGCTGGCGTGAAGATGCCGACAACCTGACGGAGACAATTGTGCGTATTTTGTTGTCCAATGATGATGGTGTTCATTCACCAGGCCTCAAAGCCTTACACGATGGCTTGGGTGAGTTAGGGGAGCTTTTCGTTGTCGCACCTGACCGCGACCATAGCGGGGCCAGTAATTCCCTGACGCTGAACCGCCCATTGACGATAGAAAAACAATTTAACGGCTTCCGCTCTGTTGACGGTACCCCCAGTGATTGCGTGCATCTGGCGGTCAACGGCCTCTACCCAAAGGGTTTCGACCGGGTGGTGTCTGGCATTAATACTCATGCCAACCTTGGCGATGACGTAATCTATTCGGGGACGGTCGCAGCCGCTATCGAAGGTCGACATTTGGGGCTGCCTGCTATTGCTGTGTCTCTGGTCAACAGCGGGCATTTTCATTACGAAACCGCAGCCCGTGTGGTGCAGGCCTTGCTGCGGTATGAGACTCCGGTCCCTCTCGGCGCCCGCTGTATACTGAACGTGAACGTGCCGGACGTGCCCTGGGATGAGCTCGCGGGCTTCCAGATTACCCGCCTCGGTCACCGCGACCGGGCGGAGGGCGCTGTTCCGATGACTTGCCCCAGGGGTAAAGAGCGTTACTGGATTGGAGCCGCAGGACAGGGAAGTGATGCTGGTGCCGGGACCGATTTTCATGCGATCAGCCATGGCTATGTTTCCATTACGCCGGTACAAGTTGATATGACCCGCCACGAGTGTCTTCCTGCACTGCGGGAGTGGCTCGAGGGGGTGGCTTGATGGTGCCTGAACTGCAGGGAATTGGTATGACCTCAAGGCGCACCCGCGCGCGCTTGATTCAGCGTTTGCGAGAGTCCGGGATTGCTGACGAGCAGGTGCTCGCGGTTATGGAGGAGATGCCCCGGCATATTTTCCTTGATGAAGCCTTGTCCCATCGGGCCTATGAAGACACAGCCTTACCTATTGGCCACAGCCAGACCCTGTCCCAGCCTTATATCGTTGCCCGCATGACGGAAGTGTTGATGTGTCATAAACCCGGTCGCGTACTTGAGCTGGGCACGGGGTCAGGTTACCAGACCGCAATTTTGGCGCGACTGGTGAAAGATGTATACAGCGTGGAGCGGATCAAGGCCTTGCAGGACCGTGCCAGGGAACGCCTCAGAACACTGGGGTATCGCAATGTGATGCTTCGGCTTGCGGAGCGTGGAATTGGTTGGCCAGAACAAGGCCTGTTTGATGGCATTCTTGTCACTGCGGCTCCGAAGGAATTGCCAAGGGACCTGATGATGCAATTGGTCGATGGAGGGGTAATGGTCATTCCAGTGGGTGAGGGAACACAGATGCTAACCCAGGTGATTCGGCGAGGAGACGATTTTGACATCACGGATATTGAGCCAGTCCGATTTGTACCGTTGTTGGGAGGGGTTGTTCGATGAATAACCCGGACCACGAAAAAACTCCAGAAGCCCAGCATCTGCTGGGCATTTTTCTGCGCGGCATGGCGATGGGTGCAGCCGACATTGTGCCTGGGGTGTCCGGCGGTACCATCGCGTTTATCACGGGTATCTATTTCCGTTTGCTGGCGGCGATTGATTCGATTCCGTCCGCCTTTGTCCGGCAACTCTGCCGCGGGCAGGTCAGGGAATTCTGGCAGGCAACGGACGCGAGCTTTCTGACGACACTGTTGGCCGGCATTCTGATCAGCGTCGTCACGCTGGCCACAGTCATCAGTCATGCGCTGACTCAGTACCCGATACTGTTGTGGAGTTTTTTCTTTGGACTTATCGTCGCATCGGTCTGGCATGTGGGTCGTGAAATCAAGACTCCGCGGCCTTTGCTGCTGTTACCGTTGCTAACCGGGGTGATATTCGCGTGGTGGGTTACCACGTTGTCCTCGGGTCAGGTGGACCCCTCTGCCCTAGTCATCTTTGGCTCCGGCGCACTGGCAATCTGCGCCATGATTTTACCCGGCATTTCAGGCAGCTTTATTCTGGTCATCCTGGGTATGTACGCTCCGGTTCTGACGGCCATAAAAGGCGCCGACCTGGGCACGCTGGTACTATTTGCTGCCGGTTGTGTGGTCGGGCTTCTGTCAATTGCCCGGGTACTGACATGGGCGATTCACCGCTTTCACGATGCTATGCTGGCATTGCTGACCGGCTTCATGATCGGGGCGCTTAACAAGGTCTGGCCATGGAAGGAGACATTGAGCTGGCGCATCAACAGCGCAGGCGAGCAAGTGCCGATGGAGGAAATCAGCGTTTCACCGATGCAGTACGCAGATGCGACCGGGGCGGCCCCCGAATTGCTGGGAGCTTTATTGGCGGCACTGGCTGGATTTTTTCTGGTGCTTTTGTTTGAGTGGGCCGCCACAGCGTTCAAGGGTCGGCCCGTCGAATCCTGAGAGCAATGAGGTGGGAGTCACATTGTTGCTGCGAACAGATGTTACTTTTCGGTTAGATTTATTGTTTCCGGGGGTAACACTCATGGTGCAAAGGTAACTTGGATTTGCACACAAAATGTACAATATATTAGCAGGTTAGCGAACTAACTTTATAAAATGCACTATTTTTAATATGAATTAGAAATAAAAAAGGCGGACTATATACTTTTATTCTCGTTGCGCAGCATTAACCCTAACGATCCTTCTGCTGGCCTGGCTGAGAAAGGCAAGACAGTGCGCTTCCCATGGTTCGGTCGCCAGGTATGGATTATCCGCAGTTTGAGTTTGCCTGTGGTTCTTGCGTTGCTGCTCAGCGGCTGCAATACCGCCGCGATTTATCAGGATGATCGTTACAACCCACCGGTATACTGGGGCCAACACGTCGTAAAATCCGGTGAAACCCTGTTTAGCATTGCTTGGCGCTACGGTCGTGACTACCGAGAACTGGGCAATGCCAACGGTATAGCGCCGCCTTACAACATTCGGTCAGGCCGGGTGATCCGCCTCGATTTACGCGGTAATATTGTGGCTGGGTCTGATCCTCAGCGATCCTCCAGTCCGGTTGCCAGGACGCCATCCCCCCCATCCAGAACCGCGACGCCGCCAAAATCCCAGCCTGCTCCGAGAGTTGAACGAGCCCCGATTCGAAGCGCACCTCTGCCAGACCAGACTCAGACCGTATCGGGTATCGATTGGCGATGGCCTCACGTTGGCACCGTACTTGCAGGTTTCTCAACGTCTGGTAAAGTCAATAAAGGTATTGATATTGATGGAAATGCTGGCGACCCGGTTCGGGCAGCAGCATCCGGTAACGTAGTGTATGCAGGTAGCGGGCTGCTGGGGTATGGCAACTTGATTATCGTGAATCACAATGAAAATTTTCTGAGCGCGTACGCGCATTCACGGAAAATTCTGGTAAAGGAGGGTGCCAGCGTCCAGGCCGGACAAACGATTGCAGAATTGGGTAGTAGTGGAACGGATCGCGACAAATTGCATTTTGAAATACGCAAGAATGGTAACCCTGTGAATCCGCTGCCTTATTTACCACCACGCAAGTGATCACCGGCCAGAAGAGTAAGAACCTGTTGGTGAACGCAATTTGAGAAGAGTACTTTTAGAAGTGTGCGGTAAGAATTGAGCATAGTCTGAAAATAATAAGCCAGTCGCACGACGACTGGCCCGGAAAGAAAATGTCCTGATATAAGAAAGCATTAATAAGAACGCAGCAGGCGCTCACGATAATAAGAAGCCGGTGAGCGAAAAACAGGGTCATTGAAAGGCGGGACTAGGAATATGTCAGCAGATCATGAAGAGCTCATTATTGATCGTGTATCAGATGTTGAAGATTCAGATGATGATGTAACAGCAGAGGTCGAAGAGAAAGATACCCCGGTAGCAGACGCCACCGAAGATAAGAAAGCTTTACCATCCCGAAGCGCAACTGGACGCTATTTTGGTGCATCAAAGCAGTTGGATGCTACTCAGTTATACCTCAATGAAATCGGAATCTCCCCACTGTTGACACCCGAAGAAGAAGTCTATTTTGCTCGCTTGGCTCGCAAAGGTGAGGAGTCCGGTCGTAAACGTATGATCGAGAGTAACCTTCGGCTGGTGGTCAAAATTGCGCGTCGTTACGTCAATCGCGGATTAACGCTGCTCGATCTTATCGAAGAAGGCAACCTTGGC
>JBDNIR010000228.1:0-3721 GCA_041688195.1 Marinobacter sp. | reverse complement strand
CTCGAGCAAACCGGCTGTCTGAGGAAGTCACGCAACCTGTCAGTAAAACAACCACACCAAGGCTGATCAGAACATTTCTCAGTTTGGACTTCTTGTCATGGGTCACTGGATTTTCCTGACAGTTATATCCTGCCATCAGGGAGTCATCTGATGAACAGGAATGTATCGTTGGCTTCTGCGAGTACGATCCTCAAACTGCCCTACCAACTGGCCGCATGCAGCGTCAATGTCATCCCCCCGAGTGGTGCGAATAGTCGAGATATAGCCAGCCTCATTAAGCACGTTCTGAAAACGACGGGTTGCTGATAGCTTCGGCCTCCGGAAGTCACTTTCCGGAAACGGGTTAAACGGTATCAGATTGATTTTACAAGGCAAGCCACGTAATAACTCCGCTAAATCCGCTGCGAGCTCTGGGCTGTCATTCATCCCTTCGATAACAGTGTACTCGATGGTTACCTTGCGTTTGTCTGGCAAACGCGCAAGGTAGCGCCGGGTGGCTGCCAGGAGCTCGGCAATAGGATACTTTTTATTCAATGGAACCAACTGATTTCGCAACTCATCATTGGGTGCGTGTAGTGAAATGGCCAATGAAACATCAGTAACTTCGCCCAGCCGGTCGAGAGCAGGCACAACACCAGACGTACTCAGGGTGACCCGGCGCTTGGAAATGCCGTAAGCCAGGTCTTCCATCATAAGGTTCATGGCGTCAACCACGTTTTCGAAGTTGAGCAGTGGTTCGCCCATCCCCATCATAACCACGTTTGTAATGGGGCGGTCAGGACCGGGCGCAAACGGCATGAAGGCTTTGCGCGCGACCCAGACCTGGCCAATAATTTCTGCAGACGTAAGATTGCGGTTAAAACCCCGCTTGCCCGTGGAGCAGAACGTACAATCCAGGCTGCAACCGATTTGTGAAGACACACAGAGTGTTCCACGCTGGCCATCAGGAATCAGCACGGTCTCGATACTGTTACCACTGTCCATCTGCATCACCCATTTACGGGTGCCGTCCTTCGATGTTTCATCAAAGATCACTTCGGGACCGCGTACTTCTGCGACTTCTTTCAGTCTTTCCCGTAACACTTTGCTCATGTTGGTCATCTGGTCAAAGTCGTCGACACCCCATTGATGAATCCACTGCAGCACCTGGGTGGCCCGAAAACGTTTTTCTCCTAGTGTTTCGAAGAAAGCTTCGAGCTTGGGCTTGGGCAGCCCCAGGAGATTGATCTTTTCAGCGGGCGACGTCATGACAGAACCTCAGTAAGCACCTGAATGCTTATAAACACAGGAAACCCAAGAACCTTGAGGCCCCCGGGCTTAATCGACAATTCAATCAGCCGCGTGGACAAATCTCGTTGTCGTTAAAAAAATAGGCAATTTCCCGCTCGGCAGAGTCGGCGGAATCGGAGCCGTGAACGGCATTGGCGTCAATAGAGGAAGCAAAATCGGCGCGGATGGTGCCCGCTTCGGCTTCCTTCGGATTGGTAGCACCCATCAGGTCCCGGTTTTTCAGAATTGCGTCTTCACCTTCAAAAACCTGTACCACAACCGGACCGGAAGTCATGAACGCGACGAGATCAGCAAAAAACGGACGTTCCTTGTGCTCGGCGTAAAAGCCTTCTGCCTGGTCCTGAGTAAGGTGCATCATCTTCGATGCCACGATGCTCAGACCGGCTTTCTCGAAACGACTGTAAACTTCACCGATGACGTTTTTGGCAACGGCATCAGGCTTGATGATCGAGAGCGTTCGCTCATTTGACATGGTTAATCTCCAGTTAATGGTCAGGGAAAATTTCAGGCCTGCGATTATACGCAGCCGAGGGGCAACTTCCTACCAGGGCCGGGTGGAACGCTGGCAATCAGGCGACTGTTCGGCGCACAGTCCTTAAGCGCGGAACGATGTCGTTAAACTGTTGCGCTGCGAAATCAACCTCTTCTTCGGTGGAGAAACGGCCTATGGAAAAACGCAATGCACTGTGCGCCTCCACATCGGAAAGACCAATCCCCTTCAATACGTGTGACGGTTCCAGGGTAGCAGACGCACAGGCCGAGCCTGACGATATCGCAAGTTCTCTCAGTCCGAGCATCAGCGATTCCGCTTCCACTCCGTCAAATCGGAGGTTTATGATGCCCGGAACCCGGTGCTCGTGACTTCCGTTTAACGACACTCCCGGCAAGCTATCCAAGTGCGTCATGAAGCGGCCCCGCAATGCTTCGAGACGCTCACATTCGTCACCCAGTTTCAATTTTGCTAACTCGAAAGCACGCCCCATCCCCACCAACTGATGGGTAGGCAATGTACCGGACCTCATGCCCCGCTCATGACCACCGCCATGAATTTGAGCTTCTATTCTGACCCCCGGGTTCCGGCGAACGTATAGTGCTCCGACACCCTTTGGCCCATATACCTTATGGCCTGACAGCGACATCAAATCCATCGGCATTGCCGCAACATCCACGGCCATTTTGCCTGCAGCCTGGGCGGCATCAACATGAAACATAACCCCTCTGTCGCGCAAAAGCGCCCCAATGGCCGGGATATCGTTGATTGTCCCAAGTTCATTGTTGACCAGCATCAGGCTAACCAGCACCGTGTCAACCGTAAGCGCCTCAACCACCTGCCTCGCCGATATACGACCGCTCGGGTCCGGCTTCAGCCAGGTGACCTGACAACCCTGGGATTCCAGCCAGGCACAAGTGTCAATCACCGCTTGATGCTCAATGGCGGAGGTAATGATGTGCGGGTTCGAAAGCCCTGCTACCACGCCTTTTATCGCAAGGTTATCGGACTCGGTCGCGCCTGAAGTCCAAACAATTTCACGAGGATCACAGTTAATGAGGCTGGCCACCTGGCGCCGAGCAGTCTCCACCGCCGCTTCCGCCTGCCAACCGAAACCGTGGGAGCGGGAGGCTGGATTCCCAAAGACACCGTCCAGCGTCAGGTGCTTCATCATTGTCTCGGCAACCGCTGGGTCCACAGGCGCTGTCGCCGCATAATCAAAATATACAGGTGTTTTCATGGTGTCACGGAGTGTCAGATGTCAGACCGGCGCCTGGCTGGAGAGGCGCTCGGTGTTGATGTTTTGGGAGTTGGCATTGCAATGCTGTCGATTTTGGCGATCAGCGACAACCTGAATTTCTCTTTTCTTAATGAGATCTGCCAGGCTAATGTCGCTCAGGAACTGGTGAATCTGATCACTGAGATCGGACCAGAGATGGTGTGTCAGACACTTTTCACCGTTTTGGCAATCGCCCTGATTCTTGCACCGGGTTGTATCCAGCGACTCATGTACCGCATTTACGACTTCGGCTATAAAGAGCTGATCATTGCTACGGGCCAGGCGATAGCCCCCACCTGGACCTCGCACGCTGAGCACCAGATGCTCACGGCGCAGCTTGGCAAAAAGCTGTTCAAGGTAAGACAGCGATATACCTTGCCTGCTGGAGATGTCTGCCAGACTCACCGGCCCCTCATCAGAGTGGAGCGCCAGATCAAGCATGGCGGTGACGGCGTACCGGCCTCTCGTGGTCAATCGCATAAAACAAAGCCTCGACGTTGCGAGTATTCATAAAACTCAAGGATTGAGTATGGATTGACCAAGTAATTCAGTCAAGTACTCAGCCCGGTCCGACATCGTCTGAAGGCTGTTTAGCGTGATTCGCACCGGCCTTATTACCCACTGATTTCTGGATCGCAGAAAGCACACCCCGGAGAATATTG
>JBDNIR010000227.1:0-10950 GCA_041688195.1 Marinobacter sp. | reverse complement strand
GTGCTCGACCTGATGTTACCCGGGGAAGACGGGTTATCCATCTGCCGCAGGGTTCGGCCATTTTTCCTGGGGCCGATTATCATGCTGACGGCCCGGACTGATGACCTTGATCAGGTGCTTGGTCTTGAAATGGGCGCCGATGATTACGTGGGCAAACCGGTCAAACCCAGGGTCCTGCTGGCACGTATCCGGGCGTTGTTGCGTCGGGTGAGTGAGAATGCGGCGTTGGCGAGAGAGCCTGAAAGCGTTGATGAACCCGTCCGACTTCAATTCAATGATCTGGTGGTCGACCGTGCGATGCGTGAGGCCTGGCTGAATGAGGTCAGTATCGACCTCACCAGCGCTGAATTTGACTTACTCTGGTTGTTGGCCAGTAACGCAGGTAGGGTGCTCAGCCGTGAAGAGATATTCACGGCCCTGAGGGGTATCGAATACGATGGCCAAGATCGTTCTATCGATGTGCGAGTTTCTCGTATAAGGCCCAAAATTGGGGATGACCCTGTTCATCCGCGACGGATCAAGACCGTTCGTAGCAAGGGCTACCTTTTCGTAAAAGAAGCCTGACAGTGATCTCCGGGCCCGGGCCGCAAGGCTTGAGCTCGCCTCCATTACCACGGTAGTGTCCGATGCCCCTGAAGTTCTTTCTGAAGCTCTACACGTGCCTGATAGTTCTCACCGCACTGGTACTTATTCTCTGTCTCGTTTTGTTTTGGGGTGTGAACTCGGTTCGCAGCCAGTCATGGCAAGAACGTTTTCCTGAACCGATGATGCGTTGGCTGGCTGCTGTTCCGGCCCCGGCAGAGCATTATGAATGGCTTCAATCCTTTTACGATTTTCGGGTGATCACCCCGAGTACTATGACGCCAGTGGTTCAGGAACGGCTGGCCTACGGTCAGATCGTTGCATTGGTCAGCCCCCTCGGCCCTGCGGTGCTGGTCCAGGATACCGGCGACAGTGTCCTCAAATTAACGTTCCGTGATATTTACAGGGATGTTGCCGAGGCCACAGCGCTTATTGTGCGGGGGCATCTCAGCGCTTTGTTACCGCAAGAACGCGATGCCGCTATTGAGCGACTCTCGAATGCATTTTCCGTTCAGTTGACGTTGCTTTCCGAGGTTGAGTCGCTGCCGGAAAGTGATGTGTTGGAACGGGTTTCAGAGCGGGGTCTCTCCTATTATCAGGCCAGCCGATATGGCGCTGCAGAAGTGCTGATACGCCTCGATGACGGTACGCTTGCGCGCTTGCAAATGCCGGCACCGTTCAATCCCTGGGCCTGGCCGGTCATACTGTTGCTTGTGGTGGTGGCAGGCGGTGCTTTGGCTGGCGCCTTACTGCTGTTGCTGCGGGGTGTGGATCATAACCTGCGAGCGGTGGAATCGGTAGCAGTCCGAATTGCCCGGGGTGAAATGGATGCGCGGGTGGTGACCGGTGAAAGCCACTTGGTCTCGCGTCTGGCGACAGCCTTCAACAGTATGGCAGAGCACATCCAGCGCCTTGTAGGTGTGCAGCGAGAGATGATTCACGCGGTGTCACACGAATTGCGAACGCCGGTTGCCAGGATACGCTTCGGCGTGCAGATGATAGAAGATTGTGACAATGCAACGGATCTCCAAAAGCAGCTGGATGGAATAGATGGAGATATTCAGGAGCTGGATGAACTGATTGATGAAATTCTCACCTACGCGAGACTGGAGCAGGGTGGCCCTGTTTTTGCGCTACATGAGTCCTCGGTTACCGATATCGTTCATCAGGTGGTAAGCGAACAAAGGCTTATCCACACCAAGGTTGACATTGACGCGGTGGTACCGGCAGAAGGGGAGCCCTGGGCGCTATCGGATGTTGAGCCACGCTATCTTCACCGGGCGATCCAGAACCTGGTGGGAAATGCCGCACGCTATGCCAATGGCCAGGTACGTGTTACCTGCCAGTTGGACGAGCATACCTGCCGGGTAGATGTTGAGGATGACGGCTCGGGCATTCCCGAAGGGGACTGGGAGAAGGTATTTACCGCGTTCGCGCGCCTGGATGACAGCCGTACCAGAACGTCAGGGGGCTACGGTCTGGGGCTTTCGATTGTGCGGCGAATATTATACTGGCACGGTGGTCAGGCATTTGTGGCCCGTAGTAATGAGCTGGGCGGCGCCAAATTCAGTCTGGTCTGGCCCCGCAAAAAGGCTCAAGAACGTGATGCGCCTCTCAGTCCCTGACGCGATGTAACAAAGTCACAACACAATTCACACTGATCGCCCGCGCAAACTGTCTGATACTTGGTGTCGTAAGGGATGACTTTTGAGGTTGTAGTTCTTACGAACTTTCCTTGTTTCATTCGTCATTTGAGGGTCGGTCTTTCCGACCCTTTTTTTTTGCCTGTTTTCCCACCTCGTATGCTGGTGATTTCGTCAGTTTGACCGGGCGAACGCGATAAGGTGGTCCGCCTCTGCTCGGATGGGCACGTGCTCACCCAGATAAAAATCGAGATGGCTTCGAAACAGTGCTTCGAACTCGGTTTCTTCCGACAGCTTGAAACGATAAAGCGTTGATGTTCCGGCGAAGGTCTTCTCAATCACCTTGGGTCGCAGGTTTGAGTCTGGATCGTGAACAATATCGTCGGGCCGTATCAGTATGTCCACCAGGGTACCTGCGGGCCAGCTGTAGGCCCGATTGCCCCGGATCACGCCCAGCTCGGATTCGATAGTGTCAGGTCCCAGTGCGGTGCCCGGTATAAAGCCGCCCTGACCAACAAAGCCCGCCACAAAACGGTTGGTGGGCTCATGGTAGAGATTGTAAGGTACGTCCCACTGCTGGACTTGACCGTCTTTGAGCACTGCCACCTGGTCACACATGGCAAAGGCTTCCTGTTGGTCATGGGTGACCAGAATGGCGCTGATGCCCAGGGTTTTCAGAATGTCCCGTACGTCCAGACTCAGCCGGCGACGCAAGTCGGTGTCAAGATTCGAGAAGGGTTCATCAAGCAAGATTAGCGTCGGTTCTGGGGCCAGTGCCCGGGCGAGCGCAACACGTTGCTGTTGCCCGCCAGAGAGCTCGTGGGGGTACTGACTGGCAAGGTCCTGTAGGTGCACCAGTTCTAACAACCCGGCCACTTTCTGGGTGCGGTCATCCTTGCTTTGGTGCCTCAGCCCGAAGCCTATGTTGTCTGCGATGGTCAGATGCGGGAACAACGCGTAGTCCTGAAATACCATGCCAATGCGCCGCTTTTCCGGTGCCATGGTCCTGCCGGGCAGGCTGATAACAGAGGATTCCAGCCGGATTTCTCCAGCGCTGATCGGTAGAAATCCGGCCAGCGCCCTGAGTATCGTGCTTTTTCCGCAGCCGCTTGGCCCCAGCAGGCATCCGATGTCGCCTTGTCCGAGAGAAAAGCTGACGTCTTTTACAACGGACTCTTCGCCATAACCACAAAAGAGGTTGTTGACGGTCAGTAGCCAATCATTCTTTACCAACGATGCTGCTTCGCCTGAAACCTCAGGTATTTTGGCCAGAGTTCCTGTCTTGCCATTATCTTGGGTGTTTCCGGATTTGGTGCTGGTGGTCGACATTGCAGGTTCAGTCCAGTTGCCCAAGAATAAGAAACTCAAGCAGTGCTTTCTGGGCGTGAAGGCGGTTCTCAGCTTCATCCCACACCACAGAGCCAGGATGTTCCAGCATATTGGCGGAAATTTCTTCACCACGATGAGCTGGAAGACAGTGCATGAAGAGGGCGTCTTTGGCAGCCAGTGACATTAGCTGCTCGTTGATCTGGTAGTTTGCGAAGGTCCTGGCCCTGGCGGCCTGTTCGGTTTCCTGGCCCATTGAAGCCCAGACATCGGTAACCAGCAGGTGGGCACCTTGTGCAGCCTCGGCGGGATCGTGAAAGACAGTTATCTGGTTACCAGTTTCTGCCAACATAGCCTGGTCTGGCTCGTAGCCTTCGGGGCAGGCGACGTTGAGGTGAAAGCCAAACAGTTGGGCAGCATTGATATAGGAGTTGCACATGTTGTTGCTATCGCCTACCCAGGCTACCGTGGCGCCCCGAATGCTGCCGCGGTGTTCACGGTAGGTCTGCATGTCGGCCAGTAACTGGCAGGGATGAAAGTCGTCAGTCAACGCGTTAATAACCGGTGCGCTCGAGATTGACGCAAACCGCCTCACCGTTTCGTGCTCAAATGTCCTGATCATAACCGCGTCAGCCATGCTGGAAACGACCCTGGCAGAATCCTCAATAGGTTCTCCACGTCCGAGCTGAGTGTCACGGGGGGACAGAAACAGCGCGGCACCCCCCAGTTGTGTCATGCCTGCTTCGAAAGACACTCGTGTGCGAGTGGAGGATTTCTCGAAAATCATTGCCAGAACCCGGTTCTTCAGTGAATCCCGGACCATACCGTCGCGCCAGCTGCGCTTGAGCTTGCTAGCATGGTCCAGCAGCCGATCGAGTTCATCGGTGGTCAGGTCATTCAATGTCAGGAAATGTCTAACTGGCATGTTTGTGCCCTTATAAAGGAAATATGGTCAGCATACCGGCCATGATGCGTCCCCGTGGGTACCAATGATTCAGGAAACGACAGTACACCGGAATGCGGGATTCCGCACCGGCGGGAGTACGTTACGGGAGCTGCCTGGAAAGCCTGTTAAAAGGCAAGATTTAAGTCTAGCGGTTAACCCCTATGATGACAATGGCGGCTAAAGTCGGAGCTGTCTGGTCGATGAATGGGTTTGGTGCGTATTTGAACGAGCGTGTACAATAGGGCTAATCGAAGACAAATTTTGGTATGTTATTGTTCCTGGAGAGGTGAGTTTTATGGATATTAATGAAACGATCAAAAGCCAATTGGCTGATAATCCGGTCATTCTTTTTATGAAAGGGTCGCCACAATCTCCCCAATGTGGCTTTTCGGCGAAGACCGTTCAGGCGTTAATGGCTTGTGGAGAGCGTTTTGCTTTTGTAAATATTCTGGACAATCAAGAGTTACGCGAAGGTCTGAAAGCCTATTCGAGCTGGCCCACGTACCCACAACTGTACGTGAATGGCGAGCTGGTAGGCGGCTGCGATATCATTCTGGAAATGTCGGAGAATGGTGAGCTGGCAGAGTTAGTAAAAGCCGCCGCCAACAAAGCGGAAGCCTGATACTCTACCAGTCGCATTATAACCGCTCCGGGGAGAACTTTACTTCTACCCGGAAGCGGAGCTGGCCTTAGCCCGAGTTGCGCCGCAAACTGCCCATGACAGCATCCAGTGCACGGTCAACGAGAGCTCCTTGCTCCAGTGTCGTTAATCGACCTTTGCGCATCTCATGAGCCAGCTCTATACGGGTCTTCTCGATCACCTTCAGGCCCATCCGGTTTACGAATACGAAGCAGTCAGCTTCCTCGATAATTGCAGAGAGCTTGCATCGGAAGCTGGTACCATTCATCAGATTGAACTCCACCCAATTGCCGACTTCAATGGCATCAATCTGGATCATATATTCGGCAACCGCAGCATCTTCCAATTCTTGCTGCCGCTCAATCGCAGTTTGCTGGACCACCGGTAACTCTTGTTCTTGTTCTTGTTCTTGTTCTGGCTCTGCTGGAGTTTCTCTGGCTTCGACAAGCGCATGGGCCCGGAAAGCTTCAGTCAATTCATGCTTGAGCTCACCCATCATTTCATCGAGTTTGGTTGAGTTGTAGGACACCTCCTCCAGCCCAGCCCGCAAAGCTTTAAGCAAGCCAGGAACAACTCGCACCCACTGATCACGTTCGTCATCTTCCAAATGTGGGTGCAGGCACCAGATCAAGTCATCAACAACTCTGGCGGACTGGTTCCAGCGATGCTCGAGGTCATTTCTGAGGTAGGCCAGAAACATTACCCGACTCCACCCCTGCAGAAGGATATTGCGGATAGAATCGGGCACTCGATGTTTGGCCAGTTTGTCTTGCAGTAACTGATCGACGGTTTCCTGCGCTTTCTGGGATTTGATACGACCACGTTCGGATTCACGGGTACGCTGTTCAACCAGGGACGATTTGCGATTCTCCCGGGACAAGAATTGATCGAATTCTTCACTGAGTTTGTCGAAAAGCGCGATATCGCCGTCAAACTCATTCAGTATCCGGAGCACAATTGTATGGATTTGCTCGTAAAGCTTGTCACGCGTTTTCTCGTCACTTGAACTCCAGCCGATTCCTGCCCGTGCCAGGGCGTTCAATAGCTTACGAGCGGGATGATTAGCCTTGCTGAAAAAGGTTTTGTCCTTGATGACGACTTTGAGAATCGGGATTTGAAGCCGACTGATCAACACCTGGATGGGAGCGGACAGGTTGTAGTCATCAAGAATGAACTCAAACAGCATGGAGACAAGGTTGATCAGGTCCTCGTCCACCTCATTCAGTGCCGGCTTCTTGCCATCTGCTGAGGATGTATTTCGCAATAGGTGTTCTACCACTGAACGCAGGTCGACGACGAGCGGATCTCCGGCGCTCAGGTTTCCGCTGGTATAGTTGGACGGTTCCTGGGACAGGGATGTTAAAAGCTGAAATAGTTCGGTGCCACCTACTACATGCAGGTTGGGGTCAGCAGAACGTGGTGCGTGTCCGTCTCGTTGGTGTGCAAGCAGCTGACGGATTTGCTCAAACAGAGCTTCATCGCCTGGTGAGCCGGTTTGTGGCTGGGCATTATAGTCAGCGTTGTTTTCCCGGGTCTGATTTTGACCGCCGTGTTCTTTTTGCTTGGCCTGCTCACCCGCTTTACCGTGGTAGCGGAAGTTGGGGATGACGCCCGCCTGAATAAGTATCCGATTGGCTTCATCGAGCAACATGCCCAGATTGGAGACCACATAACGGTCAAACTGCTTGAGGACGATCAGGCGTTCTCGTATCTGAATTTCGAGAGCCTGGGCGGCTTCCACAAACACCCCGCACAAGTGCTCTGGGGCCATCGGGTTAACGGGGTCCTCTGCAGTCGCGCCGGGATAAATGACGCTGAACCGGGTTTGCAGTTGAATGAGCGGTCCCTGAAAATAAGCGCGGGATTTGGTGACCATGGCATTCAGCGCAACCTGTTCTTCAAGGTCGTCATTGTGAACCAGTGACAGGCTATCTGCAGTCTGCTGGTTATTTTGGTCCGGTGCCGACATGGCCGCGCTGCTTCTGGGGGGATGGCTGAAAAGGTGAGCCACTGCGGTCTGGAAATGCTTTTCCACACCTTTTCGCTTGATGCGAATCTCGCGCATTGCTTCGAAATAGCGGTTTTGCTCATTGTTGCTGCGAGCATTATTGGCGAGTTCAAACAGAGAATCATCCACAGCGTTAAACGCGCCCTGGAGTAGGTCTCCAAGTCCGGCCACAACCGTGTCCCGGATGCGGGCAACTTCCTGTGGTAGCGTCACAGCCGCTCCCGGACCTTTGTGCTCGTGGAGATAATGTATGCCGGACTGCTTATTCATGGCCGACTCCTATTGCGCCTCAACCGGATACATGACCGAGCTTACCTGCTTAAATTCTTATTATGTGTGTAATCTATCGCAATTCTAGCACGGGTAATATGAACAAACGCTAACGATTGCCTCCCGCGCTATCCATTTTGAAAAATGGATAGCCGTTCAAGAGCGTCATTTTCCCCAGTATGCGGCCCGAGACGGTTGATATAGGGCCTCGGCTGTTGGCGGATTAGCTAGTGTAAACTGGCCCGACACCCATGCTCCAGACAACGACACTGATTGCCAGGAGCCCGACAAACATTACGAGACCGACCGTCAGTATGGAGGAGGCGAACATAAAGCCTCGGTCTTCCGGGATTTTCATTAAAATGGGCAGTCCCTCATAGAGAAGGTAGACAGAGTAAGCTACCGCAACCAGACCAACCAGCATATTCATCCAAATGTTAGGGTAGGCGGCGATAACACCCATCAGGAAGACCGGAGTCGCAGTGTAGGCTGCAAGAATAACGCCCTTGGGTTTATCGCTGGTTACTTCGTAGGTGGTGGCAAAAAAATCAATAAACCGTCCAATTATATAAATGCCCGCGAGCATCGCTGCATAAAACAATACGCAGAGTTGTAGCGCGCTGTCTGTCGTCAGGCGAATGATCTGGCCATCACCGATTTGCCAGCCAACCTGCGTAGTGCCATAAAACCCTGCCACAGCGGGTATTAATGCCAAGAAAAGAATGTGCCCTAAATAAAGCTTTCCGATGGATTCGGAGTCATTGCGGATTGCTTCCCACTCCCTGTCCGGGTGGGTTAACAAACCGATCGTGTGGCTCAGACTCATTTAGTAAACTCCTGTTGTTGTTATGCTATTCTTTACGTCAGTGTTGATTTTAACGGGAGGCAGGTCAAGCAGGGATTTAACGGCTAACGCGCTTCTTTCGTTTTCTCGGCGGATGAACAATGGCGGCTTTAACCACATTGTCCTTAATCTGTAGCACCTCGATACGATGACCTTTCAGTTTCATGCAAACGTTGGTTTCAGGGATTGTTTCCAGGTGTTCGGTAATCAGTCCGTTCAGCGTCTTTGGACCGTCCGTTGGTAGTTTCCAGTCCAGTATCTTATTGACTGTGCGTATTGCCGCAGCGCCGTCAATGATAAACGTGCCATCATCCTGGGGAATGACGTCAGGGCTGGTTGCCGCGTAATCCGTGGTGAATTCGCCGACAATCTCTTCGAGGATGTCCTCAAGCGTTGCAATGCCCAGTACATCCCCATACTCATCGACTACAATCCCGATTCGCCGTTTGGCTTTTTGAAAATTGATCAGTTGGGTGTTTAGTGGCGTGCTTTCCGGAATGAAGTACGGCTCCTGGCAGAGCTGCATGATCATAGCTCTATTAATGTCGTCCTGAAGCAGCAACTTTGACAGGTTTCTAAGGTGCAGCATGCCCTGGATATTATTGATGTCATTTTTGAATACCGGGAGGCGTGTGTGCTGGCTACTGCGCATTTGGCGTAAAATGGCGTCCATGTCATCTTCCAGATCGATACCAACGACTTCGTTTCGCGGCACCATAATATCGTTCACAGTTACCTTATCCAGATCCAGTATGCTGACCAGCATGTCCTTGTGCTTGCTCGGAATCATTGCGCCGGCTTCGTTGACCAGCGTCCTTAACTCTTCTCGGCTGAGGTGATCGCTGGCCGCATCATCTGGCGAAATACCAAGTATTTTGAGGATAAGACCGGTAAAAAGGTTAACTAACCAAACTATTGGATACAGGACTTTCAGCAGCGGGCCGAGTATGTGGCTGGCCGGGAACGCAATTTTTTCCGGGAAAAGAGCAGCCAGGGTCTTCGGAGTCACCTCGGCGAAAATCAGAATGACCACTGTCAACAGAACGGTCGCAATAGCTATGCCTGCATCGCCCCATATGCGAATGGCAATAACCGTGGCGATAGACGAGGCTGAAATATTAACGAAGTTATTACCGATCAGAATAACGCCAATCAACTGATCCGTTCGCTTGAGCAGTTTGTTAGCCCTGAGGGCGCCTTTATGGCCATTCTTGGCCAGATGCTTCATTCGGTAACGGTTCAGGGACATCATTCCGGTTTCGGAACTGGAGAAGAACGCAGAGAGAATGATAAGCCCTATTAAGGTTGAAAACAGCGCTGTCAGCGATGCCTCGTTCAAGAAGAGTGATCCTTATATTGCGAACAAGTAGCGAAAGTAGGGGTGTCTGCCAGGGGTGTCAAGAGTTTGCTGAAGTACTTTATCCGGCGCGTTGAAAAATAAGCTCAAGAACCAGCTTGCTGCCGTAAAACCCGATCATCAGAAGCAGGCAGCCGGCCAGCGTCCAGCGGCTCGCGGTGATCCCGCGCCATCCCAGGGTATAGCGACCAAGCAACAGTCCAACGAATACCGCCAGCGATATCAGCGAAAACAGGGTTTTGTGTGCAAGGTCTTGGGCAAAAAGATCATCGACAAAAATTGCGCCGGTGATAATCGCCAGAATAAGCATAATAACACCAGCCCAAACCAATTCGAACAGCAGTGATTCCATGGTCTGTAGAGGGGGCAGGTTTCTGACCAGCAAACTGTTGTAATTCTGCTTCAACTGGCGGTTCTGAAAATACAGTAAAAGCGCCTGCGCCGCTGCCAGGCTGAACAGGCTATAAGCGGTAATGGACAGAGCAATGTGAGAGAGCATGCCCCAGTTGTCCTGTGCTACGAAACGGGGTGGCGAGTGAAAAATCAGGATAAAAATAACGGTCATCCCGGCGAGAGGGTAGGCGCAGAGAAAGAGGCTTTGCATCGGCTTGCGAAGGTTCAGGATCAAAAGCAGGGCGACGATGAGCCATGAAATCAGAACAGAGCTTTGAAAAAAACCAAGATTAAAGGCACCCTGCGAGCGAACGGTTTCCCAGATCAAAACGCCATGGCTGGTTAACGCTAACGTACCGATCAGCGTGACGATCGCAACGCTGGTGTTAACCCGGCCTCTGAAACTGAGAGCCTGCAGCGCGGTTCCAATGCTGTAAAGAAAAAGTGTGGTTACCGCGAGAATCAGGGTTCCCATGACATCCTTTGCGTCGAGTTTCCGGTTGCGGAATCAGGAATCCTTAGTGAATTCCT
Source organism: Marinobacter sp. (assembly GCA_041688195.1). Classification (GTDB taxonomy): domain Bacteria; phylum Pseudomonadota; class Gammaproteobacteria; order Pseudomonadales; family Oleiphilaceae; genus Marinobacter. The sequence goes on along the minus strand of JBDNIR010000227.1, from coordinate 410 downwards.
GTGGTCTGATGAGCACTGAATTGACCGTGGCGGTCGTTTCAGGGCAATAGTCTGGGTATAATGTCTCAATTGCACAACCGGAATCAACCGGTTCCTCGCTCACACGCCAACTATTCAGGGGCATGAATAACGCCATGTTTGAAAACCTGACTGATCGACTGTCTGGCAGCCTGCGAAAGATTTCTGGCCAAGCGCGGCTGACCGACGACAATATTAAAGAAACCCTGCGGGAAGTTCGCATGGCCTTGCTTGAGGCCGATGTTGCACTTCCTGTTGTTAAAGCTTTTATAGAAGGTGTCCGTGAGCGCGCCATCGGCCAGGAGGTTATGCGCAGCCTGACCCCCGGTCAGGTGTTCGTGCGTGTCGTGCAGGAAGAGCTCGAGCGTGTGATGGGTTCGGGGAACGAAGCC
>JBDNIR010000032.1:0-3450 GCA_041688195.1 Marinobacter sp. | reverse complement strand
TTTCATGCAAGTGTCTGTTGAAACGACGTCTAACATCGAACGTCGAATGACGATTGGTGTCCCCGCCCAAGAAATCGACCAGGCGGTTGAAAAGCGCCTCCAACACACCGCCCGCACCGTCAAGATGAACGGTTTCCGTCCGGGCAAAGTACCAATGAGTGTGGTGAAGCGTCGTTTCGGGGACGGTGTTCGCCAGGAAATTGTTAGTGAAGTAATGCGTGAAAGCTACGTCAAGGCACTGGAAGAGCAGGATATCGCCCCGGCAGGTTGGCCAAGGTTTGAACCAAGGACCATGGAAACGGGCAAGGATCTTGAGTTCGTTGCCATTTTTGAAGTGTTGCCAAAGATTGAACTGGGTGATCTGAGCAAGGTTGAAGTTGAAAAACTTACCGCCGACATCACTGAGAAAGACATTGATACGATGATTGATAACCTGCGCCGTCAGCAGGCAACCATGAAATCTGTCAAGCGTAAGTCCAAGAAGAAAGATACCGTTAACATTGACTTCAAAGGCGTTATCGACGGTGATGCTTTTGAAGGTGGGTCCGCTGAAGGCCATAAATTGACCTTGGGTTCCGACCAGATGACCCCCGGTTTTGAGGACGGTATTATTGGTGGCAAGGCCGGTGAAGAGCTGGAAATCGAAGTAACCTTCCCGGAAGACTACCAGAATGAAGAACTGGCCGGAAAAGCTGCCAAGTTTGAGATCAAGATCAATGAAGTGGAAGAGCCGATCCTGCCCGAGTTGGACCAGGAATTTTTCACCAAATTCGGAATCGAAGCAGAAGACGAAACTGCCTTCCGTGAAGAAGTGAAAAAGAATATGGCCCGCGAGCTCAAGCAGGCGGTTTCCACCAAGATGAAAAACGACGTAGTCGATGGCCTGCTGAAAGTTACCGAGCTTGAAGTTCCCCAGACACTGGTTGACCAGGAAATTGATCGTCTTCGTCAGGATGCGGTTCAGCGCTTTGGCGGACAGATGGATCCGAAACAACTGCCTGCAGAACTGTTCACCGATCAGGCCGTGCGTCGAGTCAAAACCGGGCTCCTGTTCCAAGAGCTGGTCAAGAAGAATGATCTGAAGGCCGCACCTGAGCAAGTAGACGAAAAGATCCAGGAAATCGCTTCAACGTATGAACAGCCAGAAGAGGTGATTGCACATTTCAACAGCGACCCTCAGCAGAAGGCCCAGATCGAGTCTGCTGTGCTGGAAGATGCTGTGGTCGACTTTGTGCTCACTCAGGCGAAAGTGAAAGAAAAGAAAGTGAAGTACGAAGAGGCAGTGCAATCTGCCCAGCAACGTTAAGCCCTTTTGAGCCCTTACGGCTCGAAATAGGGAGCAGACAGGAAGCAGCCGGCATGTCCGGCTGTTTTCATCTTGGCCACTTGCTGGCAAAGTAGCGGCTGCAAATTGACAATATTCACAGCCCCGACGGCTGTTAAACGTCCAGAAGGAGTTCAGGCGCATCATGACGCAAAAACCAACTTATGGTTCCGCTATGGATCCCAGCGCGGCACTGGTTCCGATCGTTATTGAACAGACCGCCCGTGGTGAGCGCTCGTTCGATATATACTCCCGTCTGCTCAAGGAGCGGGTGATTTTCATGGTGGGTCAGGTGGAAGATCACATGGCCAATCTGATTGTGGCCCAGATGCTGTTTCTCGAGTCTGAGAATCCGGATAAAGACATCCATCTATATATCAATAGCCCGGGTGGCTCGGTGACGGCGGGCATGTCGATTTACGACACCATGCAATTTATAAAGCCCGATGTCGCGACGCTGTGTGTGGGTCAGGCCGCTTCTATGGGGGCTTTCCTTCTGGCGGGCGGCGCTGCCGGTAAGCGTTCATGCCTGCCGAACGCCCGAGTCATGATTCACCAGCCTTTGGGTGGTTATCAGGGCCAAGCGACGGATATCGAGATCCATACCCGTGAAATTCTGAAAATCCGTCAGCAGTTGAATTCGATTCTTGCGCATCATACCGGACAAGATCTCGAAACCATTGCGAGGGATACGGATCGCGACCACTTTATGGATCCTGTGCAGGCGAAAGAGTACGGCCTGATTGATGCGGTACTTGATAAGCGCGTATCGAATAAATAATACTGGATCTGATCGCTACACCTTTTGTCGGCGTAAGATGAGAATCAGGCTGGCAAACAAAGATAGAGGTATTTCAATGGCAGATGAAAGAAACGGCAGAAGCGACGATAACGGCAAGTTGCTGTACTGCTCGTTTTGTGGAAAGAGCCAGCATGAAGTCCGAAAGCTCATAGCAGGGCCCTCGGTGTTCATCTGCGACGAGTGTGTCGACCTGTGCAATGACATTATTCGTGAAGAAATTCAGGAAAGTGCTCAGGAAGATACCAGTGATCGCCTTCCCACGCCGGCTGAAATCCGTGAAACACTCAATGAGTATGTTATCGGGCAGGATCGCGCTAAAGTCGTGCTCTCTGTGGCGGTTTACAATCACTACAAACGTCTTCGTTACGGTGAAGGCAAGACGGATGTTGAGCTCGGTAAGAGTAATATCTTGCTGATTGGCCCTACCGGTAGTGGTAAGACCCTGCTCGCAGAAACTCTGGCGCGCATGCTGAATGTGCCGTTTACCATTGCCGATGCGACCACGTTGACCGAAGCAGGTTACGTTGGCGAGGATGTTGAAAATATCATCCAGAAGCTGCTGCAGAAATGTGATTACGATGTCGACAAGGCCCAGCGCGGCATTGTGTATATTGACGAGATCGATAAGATCTCCCGTAAGTCAGACAACCCGTCGATTACCCGGGACGTATCGGGTGAGGGTGTTCAGCAAGCGCTTCTGAAGCTGATCGAAGGCACGGTTGCATCGGTACCTCCTCAAGGTGGTCGTAAACATCCTCAGCAAGAGTTCCTCCAGGTGGATACAGGAAATATCCTGTTTATTTGCGGTGGCGCGTTTGCCGGTCTCGACAAAGTGATTCAGGAGCGTTCCGAGCGCAGCAGTATAGGTTTTTCTGCATTGGTCGTCAGTCAGGATAATCGCAAGAATACGGGTGAGATCATCAAAGACGTTGAGACAGAGGACCTGGTTAAATACGGGTTGATCCCTGAGTTCGTCGGACGTCTCCCGGTGGTCGCGACGTTGACAGAATTGGATGAAACAGCGCTTGTTCAGATACTGACCGAGCCGAAGAATGCGCTTACCAAGCAGTACCAGAAACTGTTCGACATGGAAGGTGTTGAACTGGATTTCCGGGAAGATGCGTTGCGGGCGGTGGCCCGGAAAGCGATGGTAAGGAAAACCGGTGCTCGAGGATTGCGCTCTATTATGGAGGCAACATTGCTCGATACCATGTACGAGATTCCTTCTGAGCACGATGTTTCTAAAGTCGTTATCGATGAAAGCGTAATCAACGGTGATTCTGAGCCGTTCAAGATTTACGCCAACAAGGACCACGCTAAGGTC
>JBDNIR010000226.1:0-9832 GCA_041688195.1 Marinobacter sp. | reverse complement strand
GGAAGGCGCCTCTCAGGACCTCAGCTTCCTGCCGGACCGTGTGCCCGTGGACGGTGACGAAATCATCACAACTGTGGGTAATCTGAAAGTGCTTCACACCCCCGGCCACGCCTCGAACCACCTCTGCTACCTGCTGGAAGGGCAGCATCTGTTATTCTCGGGGGACCACATCATGCAGGGTTCGACGGTGGTGATTAATCCACCCGACGGCGATATGAAGGCTTACCTGGCGTCGCTGCACCGCCTGCTGCAAGAAGACATCCGTTATATTGCTCCTGGCCACGGCTTTCTGCTGGGCCATGCCCATGCGGTGGTGGACTATCTCACGACCCATCGGATGGCCCGGGAGCACAAGGTGTTGGCGGCGCTGGAAGACCACGGCCCGACTAACCTGGCAAATCTCACTGCCCACGCCTATGACGATGTGCCGGCTGCAATCCATGGGCTGGCCAGCCGTTCACTGCTGGCGCACCTGCTTAAACTGCAGCAGGATGGCGCAGCGGCTCAGATTGATGACCAGTGGCAGCTTCGGGCAGGTTGATTCAGGCATTACTTCTTCGCAATCACCCAGACCGCATGGACGATGCCCCGAATGTAACCCAGTAACGTCAATACAATATTGATCCAGAAATGCTTACCAATTCCTACCTGCAGGAAAACATACAATGGCGCGGCAGAAAACTCGTCCCACGGAATCGGTGCTGAAACGGAAGCTCAACCCTCTCAGGAAGGACCATCGCAAGCCACCGCCGGTTTATTACGACTCCCATTGGATCCGGGTCGATAACGGCGGCAGGCTCGCAGACCCGATCACCAACGAGCAGCGCGCAATAAGGGCGGATTCAGACGGTCGCGTCATCGGCATGGCTGTCGATCAGGTTGTTATGGCGGGTTTTGCCGCCTATCACATTGGTCTAAAAGCAGAAGTGCCCGGGGAAGAGTAGTATGCTCACGGCTTGTTGATTCTATAACAGCCTGAAAAGGAGCACCCGTGCCCGGCAACAAACCGCAACCGCTTTGGCTGGCTTACATAGGCCTGACGCTCACCCCACTGTTCTGGGCGGGTAATGCGGTGGTGGCACGCAGTGTGGTGGATACCATTCCACCGCTGTCGCTGTCGTTCTGGCGCTGGGTGATCGCACTGGCCATTCTGCTGCCCTTCGGGCTGCCTGCCGTGCGCAAACAATGGCCGATTATTGTTGACCGATGGCCTTCCATGCTGGCGCTGGCCGCGTTCAGCGTTGGTGCCTTCAATACCTTGCTGTACCTCTCAGCGCAAACCACGACAGCGCTCAATATTACGCTGGTCAATTCCACCATTCCCATCATGGTGGCCTTGATGGCGTGGTTGATCCTCGGGGACCGGATGCGGCCATTGCAGATCATGGGCATCGGGCTTGCCATTGCGGGGGTACTGGTGGTGGTCGGACGGGGCAACTGGCAAACCTTCACTCAGCTCTCGTTCCAGCCCGGTGACCTGATCATGGTGGGCGCGGTCTTCTGTTGGGGCCTGTTTTCGGTGTTGTTGAGACGCCAGGCGGTACCGCTGGAACCTATTGCTTTCCTTACCACGCAGGTGACGCTGGGTGTGCTGGTGATTCTGCCATTCTATCTGACGGATCTGCTGTTTATCTCGGGCGGCTTCGAGCCGTCGTTGAAGGTTGCCCCGACGTTGCTCTACGTGGCCATTTTCCCGGGCATACTGGCCTACGCATTCTGGAATAATGGCGTGCACCGGGTGGGGCCTTCAAAGGCTGCAATGTTCATGTACCTCAACCCGGTATTTGCAGCGGTGCTGGCGGGTCTGTTCCTCGGTGAGCGGCTGAGTATTTTCCATCTGGCTGGCGCGGTACTGATCCTGCTGGGTTTGTTGCTCACCACGCGTCCTCCCGGAGCAGGGTCAGCATCGACTCGCTAAGCGGAGCCGACGAGGGTTGTCAGGCAGCGGATTGACGCTTTCAACCGTTACGGCTTGTGGTAGCCCGACCGCTCTCGCTCCTTCAGCCACTGCGCGAGGTTATGGAGAATTTTGCGGGCCAGAGAGCGGGCTTTTTCAGTGTAGGGGCCTTCGAAGCAGTCGTCCAGAGTGCGGTTGAAATATTTGAACCACAGCTCGAAATGCTCGTCACTGAGGGCCATCTGGTCGTGGAGTTGTTCATGGTGGTACACCATGTTGCGGTGGTAGGTGTTTTCACCCAGCAGCATTTTGCACCAGTAGCCTTCAATCAACGGTAGGTGGTCCGCCAGGTGCACGCCCGCCACCTCCAGAAACACCGGCTCCATCACCGGGTCGTCCAGCAGGCGGGAATAGAAAATCTGCACCATGCGATGAATAGCGGCCGGGTTGTCAAGATCCATTGTTGCCTCCGCAGGTGATTGTGAACCTATGGGCCATTGTGAGCCTCTAAGTGAGTGCCGTCACCTCAAAGTGAACCATAAACATTGACCATCCGAGTCCGCTGGCGATCACGGCTGGTTCCGGCCCTGTCATTGATGACTGTTTTCGCCAACAAGCTTTCGATAGGATAGGAACTGGGTCTGGCTTGTGATCCTTTATGACGCTTGAGGCTTCCAGCATGACTATCAGCAAAGTTTTAATCGCCAACCGTGGCGAAATTGCCGTCCGCATTGCCCGGGCCTGCCAGGAGATGGGCATCAAGGCCGTTGCCATCTATTCCGAGGCCGACCGCTACTCCCTGCATGTCAAGAAAGCAGACGAGGCCTATTGCATCAGCAAAGACCCGCTCTCCGGCTACCTGAATCCCCATCATATCGTTAACCTGGCAGTGGAAACCGGCTGTGATGCGCTGCATCCGGGCTACGGCTTCCTGTCGGAGAACGCCACTCTGGCGGCGATATGTAAAGAGCGGGGCATCCGGTTTATCGGGCCCTCTGCTGAGGTCATCAAGGCCATGGGCGACAAAACCGAGGCCCGCACTACGGCCATCAAAGCCAAAGTGCCGGTCACACCCGGCACCGACGGCAACCTTAAGGATGTCGAGGACGCGGTCATCCAGGCTGGCAAAGTAGGCTACCCGGTGATGCTCAAGGCCACTTCCGGTGGCGGTGGCCGTGGCATTCGGCGCTGCGATGATGAAAAAAGCCTGCGCCAGAATTACGAGCGGGTGATTTCTGAGGCCACCAAGGCTTTCGGCAGTGCTGAAGTCTTCCTGGAGAAGTGCATCATCAACCCTCGCCATATCGAAGTGCAGATCCTCGCGGACAGCCACGGCAATGTTATCCACCTGTATGAGCGTGACTGCTCAATCCAGCGCCGCAACCAGAAATTGATCGAACTGGCGCCATCGCCCCAGCTCACTGAAGAACAGAGGGACTATATCGGCAACCTCGCCGTTCGAGTTGCCAGCGGCTGTGGTTATGAAAACGCGGGGACGGTGGAATTTTTGCTGGATGCCAAAGACGATTTCTACTTCATGGAAATGAACACCCGGATTCAGGTGGAACATACCATCACCGAGGAAATTACCGGGGTAGACATCGTCAAGGAGCAGATTCGAATTGCCGCCGGCGAAAAGCTGCGGTTCCGCCAGGATCAGATCAGCTACCGGGGTTTTGCCGCTCAGTTCCGAATTAACGCGGAAGACCCGAAGAACGGCTTTCTGCCCAGTTTCGGGCGAATCAGCCGGTATTACTCCGCTGGCGGCCCGGGCGTTCGTACCGATGCCGCCATGTACACCGGATATGAAATACCTCCCTATTACGATTCCATGTGCGCAAAACTGATTGTCTGGGCCATGGACTGGGAGGAGTTGCTGGAGCGCTCCCGTCGAGCCTTGAACGACATGGCCATCTACGGTGTGCGCACCACCATTCCATATTATCAACAGATTCTGAAACACCCTGATTTCCGGGCCGCCCGATTCAATACCAGCTTTGTGGAAAGCCACCCGGAACTACTTGAATACAGTACCAAAACCAGACCGGAATCCATCGCGTCTGCCATCGCAGTCGCCATCGCCGCGCAAGCCGGTTTGTAAACAGGGAATTGGGAGACATCATCATGACCAAACGCAAAATTCACATCACCGACGTCATCCTGCGCGATGCACACCAGTCCCTGATTGCCACCCGCATGCGCACCGAGGACATGCTGCCGGCTTGCGAGTGGCTGGATAAAGCCGGCTACTGGTCGCTGGAATGTTGGGGCGGCGCTACGTTCGATGTCTGTGTACGCTTTTTGAAAGAAGATCCCTGGGAGCGCCTGCGGCAACTCAAAAAGGCCCTGCCCAACACCCGTCTGCAAATGCTGTTGCGGGGCCAGAACCTGCTGGGCTATCGGCATTATGCCGATGATGTGGTAGAAGCCTTTTGCCAAAAGGCCGCCGACAACGGCATTGATGTATTCCGCATCTTCGACGCCCTCAACGACGTCCGTAACCTGGAAACCAGCATCCGGGCCGTCAAGAAAACCGGCAAACACGCCCAGGGTACGTTGTGCTACACCGTCAGTCCGGTGCACGGCACCAAAGCCTTCGTCGATCAGGCCAAAGCCATGGTGGACATGGGCATCGACAGCATCGCCATCAAGGACATGGCGGGTCTGCTTACCCCTGACGCCAGCGCCGATCTGGTGCGGGCTCTGAAGAAAAACTTCACATTGCCAGTGTTTCTGCACACCCACTACACCTCCGGCATGGCCTCCATGAGTCATTGGGCCGCTATTGAGGCAGGCGTCGATCATATCGATACCGCTATCTCCGCCTTTGCCGGCGGTACCAGCCATCCGCCCACCGAGTCCCTGGTGGCCGCCCTGCACGATGCCGGCTACGAAACCGGGCTAGACCTCGAACTGCTCGATCAGGTCACCCAGCATTTCCGTGAGGTGCGCAAGAAATATCACCAGTTCGAGAGTGAATACAACGGCGTGGATACTGCCGTGCTGTTATCCCAGGTACCGGGCGGCATGATGTCCAACCTGGCCAACCAGCTCAAGGAACAGGGTGCATTGGAGAAAATCCGCGAAGTATTCGCAGAGATTCCTAAAGTCCGCAAAGACCTGGGCTATCCGCCGCTGGTCACCCCCACGTCCCAGATTGTCGGCACCCAGGCGGTAATCAACGTGCTGTCCGGCAAGCGCTACGACACCATCACCAATGAGGTGAAGAAGTACTTGCAGGGCTGGTATGGCAAAGCTCCCGGTGAGGTTAACAAAGATCTGCAGCGCCGTGCCGTGGGTAAGGAAGACCTGATCGACGAGCGCCCCGCCAACCTGATTCCCAACGAGTTTCACAAACTCAAGGACCAGATCGGCGACCTGGCCGAAAGCGAAGAGGACGTGCTGACCTACGCCATGTTCCCGGACCAGGCCAAGGCCTATCTGGAACAGCGCAAAGCCGGCACCCTGCAACCTGAGCCGCTGGAATCCAGGCCAAGCGGCAAAGCCGCTGGTAGCATATCCACCGAGTTCAAGATCACCGTGCACGGTGAGACTTACGATATTCACGTCACCGGCGCCAGCCCCACCAGCGATACCGAACGCCGCTTCTACATGACGATCGACGGTGTACCAGAGGAAATCTCGCTGGAATCCCTGGGCGAATTCCAGAAGGACAGTGGCAGCGGCAAGCGTGAAAAAGCCAGCAAGGAAGGCCATGTCACCACCACCATGCCCGGCAACATTGTCGATGTGCTGGTGAAGGAAGGCGACCAGGTGTCCGCAGGCGACCCGGTACTGGTTATTGAAGCCATGAAAATGGAAACCGAGGTGAAAGCCTCAACGTCAGGGAAAGTGGCGGCCGTGCATATCAAGAAGGGCGATCGGGTGACGCCTGGGGAAATTTTGGTGGAAATTGAGTGAACCAATAGCAACGAATTGATGCCATCGATATTTCGATTTTCAAGCCGATCGGGCTGACTAGGCGCTTTCGCCAATGGTGAGTTCGAAACCGACATCCATCCGGTTGCTGTGAAGCGGGCGGCCTTCAATGCGGGAAATGACATGCTCGGCGGCCAGACGACCAATCCTGTAGCGCGGTGATGTGATGGTGGTCAGGCGCGGAGTGACGTGCTGGCCGATCGGCAATCCATTAAATCCGGCAATGGCGATGGTCTCTGGAACGCGGATGCCCTGACGCTGGGCATGCAGGAGCGCACCGGTGGCCAGATCGTCATTGGCGAAATGAATTGCACTGGCATCCGGGTAGTCGGCAAGCACACTGTCGAGTGCCCTGGCACCAGTTTCGAACTGGCCAAGCTGATCCATGTCAAGCAGAGGTGCTGTCAGGTCAGACCCCTCAAGCACTTCCCAGTGCCCTTCGTACCGCAACCCTGCGCGGTAATCCCTGCCCACCTGTGCCGCCACATAGACCACGTTGCGATGGCCCTTTTCCAGTAAATACCGGGCCATACAGCGGCCAGCTTCCCGGTGATCAAGCCCAATATTGAGGTCAACAGCCTCGCCCAGCTCCATGATTTCCGCAATGGGGCTGTCCCATTCCTGAAGGATTCGCTGGCAGGCACTGTTGTGACGCAAACCGGTGACAATGAGGGCCGAGGGAGACCAGCCCAAAAATGTGCGGACCAACTGGCACTCACGTTCAAGGTCGTAGTCGGTATTGGCCAGCAGAATCTGATATCCCTGCCGCTCGAATTCACTTTGCAGGCCGTTAATCACCTCGATAAACACAATGTTTGAAAGTGACGGCACAATGACGGCGATAAACCGTGAGCTGGCAGAGGCCAGGCTGCCTGCGAGCATATTGCGTACGTAGCCGACCTTGTCGATCGCCGCTTCCACGCGGGCGCGTGTTGCCGGGCGTACCACATCGGGAGAATTCAGCACCCGCGACACAGTGATTGCTGAAACCCGCGCCTCCATCGCAACTTCAGCAATGGTCGGCTGCATGACGCTCCGGCGTGGTCGCTTGGTTTTACTGCTAAACATTGGTCGTTATTTTCCTTGTAGGTATTGCTTCATGCTGAATAATATTCTATTAATAATGGTAGCGCTAACATTTTGCCGGGGTAGATTACTTTTGCCGCGAAACCTGCATCCATCCTAAGGAGTAAAACGCGTGTCCAAACACTGTGACGCTGTCATCGGCGTCGTCGGCCTGGGTGCCATGGGCCTGGGTTCCGCAACCGCAATGCACAAAGCCGGGCTGACCGTTATCGGCTGCGATGTTGCTGACCAGGCTCGCGATGCATTTATATCTCGCGGCGGTCGGTGTGTGGCAACGCCAGCCGAATTGGCCGACGAGTGCGATATTGTTGTGCTGCTGGTGGTTAACGCGGATCAGGTTGAGTCGGTGCTTTTTGGCGCCGAAGGTCTGGCCTCCCGGCTCGCGCCGGGCAGCCTGATCATGCAGTGCGCCACCGTCGCCCCGAGTTACGCCAAAACCCTGGGCACACGCCTGACTGAGGCGGGCCTGCTGATGCTGGACGCTCCGGTCAGCGGCGGGGCTGCCAAGGCTGGCGACGGTCAGCTTTCGGTCATGTCCTCCGGCGCCCCGTCCGCCTACAGCAAGGGCCAGGCGGTACTGGACGCCATGGCGGCGACGGTCTATCGTTTGGGCGATGCTCCCGGCGCAGGCTCCAGTGTCAAGCTGGTCAATCAACATCTGGCGGGCATTCACATCGCGGCGGCCGCCGAGGCCATGGCTCTGGGCATACGCATGGGGCTCGATCCCGAAACCCTGTATGAAGTGATCACCCATTCGGCTGGCAACTCCTGGATGTTCGAAAACCGCGTACCCCACATCATCAAGGGCGACTACACTCCACTGTCTGCCGTCGATATTTTCGTCAAGGATCTGAACATTGTGCACCAGACCGGTCGTGAGCTGACGCTCGCCATGCCGGTGGCGGCCAGCGCACTACAGCAGTTTACCGCGGCCAGCAGCGCCGGCTTGGGCCGTGAGGACGATTCCGCCGTCATCAAAGTGTATCAGCGGCTTGCCGGTATCGAACTGCCAGCGGCAAATAATCCATCTGATCAGGAGGTCGGCTAATGGCTATCGTGCTGGGTGCCATCGCCGACGATTTCACCGGTGCCACCGACCTGGCCAACAATCTGGTGCGCGCCGGAATGCGGACCCTACAGGTAATTGGCGTGCCCCGGATAGCGCTGGACCTTGAAGACATAGATGCCATTGTGGTGGCGCTCAAGTCGCGTTCGTGCCCGGCTCAGGACGCAATCAGCGATTCCCTGGCAGCGCTGGACTGGCTGCAGAATCAGGACGCCAAACAGATTTTCTTCAAGTACTGCTCAACGTTCGATTCCACCGACGACGGCAATATCGGTCCGGTAGCAGACGCCTTGCTGGACCAACTCGGCGCCCAACAAACAGTGATGGTGCCAGCGTTTCCAACCAATGGCCGGACAGTCTATCAGGGCCATTTGTTCGTCGGTGACCGCTTGCTCAACGACAGCGGTATGGAACACCATCCGCTCAATCCCATGGCCGATGCGGATCTGGTACGTACCCTCGCCCGCCAGACGCCCCATGCCGTTGGTCTTCTGCCGCGGTCGTTGCTGGCAGTCGGTTCCGAGCAGGCGCGGACCTATCTCGACAAGCTCAAGGCGCAGAACGTGCGTCATGTGATTTGCGACACGATTGATGAAACCGATCTCAAAGTCCTTGCCGCAACCGTAACAGAGTTGGCGCTGGTAACGGGTGGTTCCGGACTGGGCCAGACCTTACCGACCGAGTACCGGCGACTCGGCTGGCTGCAAGCGGTGGACAATGCCGGGCAACTGGCACCTGCCAGCGGCGCTTCCCTGGTGCTTTCGGGTAGCTGCTCGCGGGCGACGCTGGGACAAATCGAGCACTTCCTGTCTCACTATGAGGGTTTCGCGCTGGATCCGATCGCACTTGCCGACAGCGATGACCAGATCGAAGAGGCGTTGGCCTTTGCCCGCGCCCGTTTGAACAATGCGAATCCGGTACTGATTTATGCGTCGGCTGCGCCGGACCAGGTCAAGCAGGCCCAAAAGCAACTGGGTGTGGCCGTGGCTGGCGAGCGGGTTGAACGCGCGCTGGCAATGCTAGCACAGGAACTGGCCGCTGAAGGTGTTGGCAAACTGCTGGTAGCGGGTGGCGAAACCTCCGGTGCCGTGGTGTCTGCACTCGGCATAGGCGAGCTGCGCATCGGCGAGCAGATCGACCCCGGTGTGCCCTGGACCCAGACGCAGTTGTCCGGACGGCAGACACCGCTCTCGCTGGCGCTCAAATCAGGCAATTTTGGCGGTGTCGATATTTTCTCACGAGCCTTCGAGGTGCTGTCATGAACGATATCAATGCCTTGCGTGAAACGATCGCCCTCTACGGAAAATCGTTGTTTGATCGCGGTCTGACCATGGGTTCCAGCGGCAATATCAGCGTGCGACTGGACGACGGTGGCTGGTTGATGACGCCCACCAACGCCTGCCTGGGGCGGCTCGACCCAGCACGCATCTCGCGCCTGAACCGCGATGGTCACCTGCTGGATGGCGACCCACCGACCAAGGAAAGCTTTTTGCACCAGGCCATGTACGGTGAGCGCCCACAATCCGGCGCCATTGTGCACTTGCACTCTACGCATTCAGTCGCGGTTTCATGTCTTCCCGAGGTTGACCCTCATAACTGCATTCCGCCGCTGACCGCCTATTACGTGATGCGTGTTGGCAAATTACCATTAGTGCCCTATCACATCCCGGGGGACCCCACCCTGGGCGATGCGGTGAAGGGGCTGGCGGGCCAACACAGTGCTGTTCTGCTGGCCAACCACGGCCCGATCGTGGCCGGGAAGTCACTGGAGGCCGCAGTTTACGCCACTGAGGAGCTGGAGGAGACCGCCAGGCTGTTCATGCTGCTGCGCGGTCAGAATCCTC
>JBDNIR010000225.1:0-3120 GCA_041688195.1 Marinobacter sp. | reverse complement strand
GATGCCACCGGCCGAGAGGCTGACAAAGCCAAACCCTGATCGGATTCGGGAGTTAACGCACGCCGGCCATATGCGACACACTGTCCGATGAACTGAAGTTCTGTATAAACAACAACCTGTAACAGAACTTTTTGACAAAAAGGTTTGACAGCCCAAAGCACCTTACTTAATATATGCGCCACCTCGACGAGGCAGGTTCTCGAACTATGCGTCCCCTTCGTCTAGTGGCCTAGGACACCGCCCTTTCACGGCGGTAACAGGGGTTCGAACCCCCTAGGGGACGCCACTTTTATCGAATTTCGATCTGCAACGTTATAAACTGGATTCCAAGCCGTTTTTTATGCCAAGATTTTACCCCTCTTTTTTTAATTTTTCACATTTTTCAGCTTGTTAAACAGCGTGGCGCGTTAAGTACTGTTATAGTTCCGTGGTACATGACGTACGATTAATCGTTTTCGTCCAGAGAATACGAAATTACTCAACAGGACACCTCCGACCCATACACGCACCGGCTCCGGTGAAATAGGCTGACTGAAGTTAACGGCATGCAAAACCTGTCAAAACGCTTGCAACAGTTCCGTTCCAGCTCGCCGTTATCCTTCAGGCTACTGGCTTATATCCTTCTGTTCAGTTCGCTGTTTACCCTGGTGGCCTCCGGCATCCAGATCTACACCGACTTTCGAAAAGACGTCTCTCTCATTGATGAGCGCATGTCGGTTATCGAAACAAGTTACGCCAGCAGCTTATCCCGAAGTTTATGGGCGCTTGATCAAAAACTACTTCAAGTCCAAATGGAGGGCATTCTCAGCCTGCCTGACATCATCCATCTCCGATTGCGGATTCTGCCGGACTCCGAATTAGTGATGGGCGACAAACCACGGGATATCGTCACCAAAGAGCGCACCTTTACACTCTCCCATGAGGGTGATGCACGCTATGATTTGGGTGAATTGACGATCACTGCGAGCATCGAAGAAATCTACACCAACATGCGCCGCAAAGTATTTGTCATACTGACAACCCAGTTTTTCAAGACCTTCTTTATCTCCATACTGATTGTCTGGATATTCCAGTATTTCGTAACCCGCCATCTCTCCGCTATGGCAAACTATACCCGCAGTTTTTCGCTGGACAGCCTCGACAAACCGTTGAAACTCGATCGGGCTAATACGCCAGCCAATCGTCGGGATGAGTTAGCTCAGGTTACCGATGCTATTAACCAGATGCGTGAACGGCTGAATCAGGACGTTGCACGTCAGGAACAGGACGCTGCCAAAATCCGCAAGCTGTCCATGGCCATCGAACAAAGCCCTTCGTCAGTGTTGATTTGCGATCGGCAATGGCATATCGAGTTTGTGAACCACAAATTCTCTCAGCTGACGGGCCATCAGGCTTCTGATATCAAGGGCAAACACCCCGGAATGCTGACCGATGAAGCCTTCGCTCAGCGAGAGAACAAACAACTCTGGCAAAATATTCGTCTGCAGGTGCAGCGCGTCGGTGTTTGGCAGGGAGAGGTTAATAGCGTCCGTAAAAGCGGTGAACGCTTCTGGGAGCAGGTGGTTGTCACGCCCATCAAGGATTCAGAAAGCAAAGTCACCCATTATCTGATTCTGGGTGAAGACATCAGTATTCGTAAGCGTTATGAGCAGCAACTGCTCCGTCAGGCAAATTACGACATCCTGACGGGATTGCCGAACCGAATGCTGGCGCTCGACCGCCTGAAACTCGCCCTGGCGCAGGCGCGGAGGGAGAACACTCTGGTTGGGGTAATGTTCCTGGATCTGGACAACTTCAAGCACATCAACGACACCATGGGCCATGACGCCGGCGATAACCTCCTGATCGAGGCGGCCCGCCGTATTTCCAGCTGTCTTCGAGGCACCAGCACCGTAGCCCGGCTGGGGGGTGACGAATTTCTGGTGATCCTGCCTGGATTGGCCGGGCCGGAATCCACCGAGCAGGTCGCTGACCGGATTCTCCATACTTTTGTACCACCATATGTTGTCGGCGGTCAGGAAGTCTTTGTGACCACCAGCATAGGCATCGCCCTTTATCCAACTGATTCCGACAACAGTGGCACCCTCCTACAACATGCCGACGCCGCTATGTATCAGGCCAAGAGCAAGGGCAAGATGGCTTACGAACGGTTTGCACCCGAGATGAAAGAAGTGTATCACGAGCGGCTGCAAATTGAATCCCGCATGCGTCACGCCCTTGAGTTAAACGAATTCGAGCTTTACTACCAGCCCATTGTCGAGACGGCCAGCGGTCT
Source organism: Marinobacter sp. (assembly GCA_041688195.1). Classification (GTDB taxonomy): domain Bacteria; phylum Pseudomonadota; class Gammaproteobacteria; order Pseudomonadales; family Oleiphilaceae; genus Marinobacter. Next base: position 845 of record JBDNIR010000225.1, on the reverse strand, counting down.
GTTGACCGGTGCGGAAGCGCTGATTCGCTGGAACAGCCCTGCTATGGGAAAGGTCATGCCAGACAAGTTCATTCCATTAGCAGAGGAAACAGGCCTGATCACCCCCATTGGACAATGGGTTTTAGTTGAAGCCTGCAACGCCGCTGTACGCTGGGAAAAATCTACAGGTCATAAACTCAATATTGCTGTCAACGTCTCACCCAGACAGTTCAGGGACCCCGGCTTCGTAGAAGCAGTAATAAGTGCGATTCAGGATTCCGGCCTCGAACCCCGGCAGTTGGAACTTGAGATAACTGAGCGGCTTATCCTGGACAACACCATTGAAACAGCGGATATCCTCCGTCGACTCGATCACGAAGGCGTGCGTCTGTCCGTTGATGATTTCGGTACCGGTTTCTCAGCACTGAGCTATCTCAAGAGCTATCCTTTCGACACCCTCAAAATTGACAAATCTTTTGTCCGCGACCTCATGACCGAAAAAGATGACGCCTCCCTGGTCAGAACCATTATTAACATGGCCCACAGTCTCGGCCTTAAAGTGATTGCCGAAGGTGTTGAGGAGGAGGCTCAAACCCACTTCCTGAAGCAGGAAGGGTGCGACTACGCCCAGGGCTATTTTTACAGCCGCCCGGCACCGGAGAGCGAGTTTGAAAACTGGATTCGCACCAACCATCGCGGTAAAATCTAAGCTGACACTGGACCGAGTCCAATAACATCGGGTGCTAACGCCCCTTTTTGCTTTTCATCCTCGGCTTCTTAAGCCGTTTTCCCTGCTTGATATCTTTTTCCTGTTTAACCTTCTGCCTGGGCGTCATACGGTTAACCCGATTAGCAAAGGGATTCTC
>JBDNIR010000031.1:0-4676 GCA_041688195.1 Marinobacter sp. | reverse complement strand
GAGGAAATCAAGTTCAAGCTCGGCAGATGACAGTTGTCCACGAGCAACCTGCTGACTCAAGTCGCCCTTGTTCGCGGTCCAGAATTCCTGGGAGAGACGGATTCCGTAATCCGTCGAGCGCTCGGAGCCATTTGAACGGCGCGCCCCACTGAGTTCAATTTCCGGATTGGCGGGCACAAGGCGCCGGGAATGTTGCATATCCCCTTCAAACATGCCAACGCGCGCTTTTTGACCTGCGAGCAAGGGGTTCTTTGCGAAGGCGGTTGAGAGTGCGTCATTGAGCGTCAGAGTGAGCGACATCGACGTTTGTTGAGCCGTATAGGCTTTCAGGGAAACGCCTTGCCCGGCGTGGCTCACGCCAGGGAATACCGCCGCAAGACAAAACGCGGCGACTGGTAGGTAATTATTTGTAGGGCTTCTCATGAATTTTTGCCTGCATTCGTTAACGTCAGCACGCACGTCGTGCTTCTGAATTTATACGAACGTCAGACTAACCTATGATGTTTAACACAACTTGAATTCTTGGGAACTAACGGATGGGGTTGGGAGTGGGGCAGAGTGTTGCAAAGACACCCGGCCCTTAAATTTTTAGTGTGCGGTTAACAACAATACCGGTCCGCAACGATGTCTCCGGCGCCTTGATGAGAAGCCCGGGCCAGGAGTTAGGGAATCTCCTGGACGACCAAGCTAGCCGGACCCGAACCGTCTGATTTTTTATTCGTCAGCATCACGACGCTGGCTTCCCCGTTGGGATGGCTTTCGATGGTAAAGTCAAGAATGTACTGATCCTGAGCCACGAACGGTTCTTCTTTCACTATTCCCTCCGATGCGGCAGACCGCCGCATACGTACGATACGATCCTGACCGCTGGGTTCCAGAAGCCCTGCCAAGCGTGATTTCCTGCCACGCTCAATGGTATACAATTCAGACTGACGAACAATCACTCGCCGCGGCAGAGGTTCGAATGTTTCGTTCACACTGGAGGCTGGTGCGGGATCGGCGCTCACCATTCGTCTTTCACTTAACCGCACGGCCACTGCTGGATGCATCACGGAACCCAACTCACCGATCGAGGGGCCAGCTGTCTCACCCGGCGAAAAAAGAGACAATTCGCCGGGCTGACTCCAGGCGGCAACGCTGCCATCGGTCATCGGAGTTATCTCATACAACCAGTACCCCTCCCAGCCGGGCTCCACTCCGTTGAGATCAAAGCGGTCAACATCAGTTGTCATACTTAAAACAGGCCCGCTGAAGGCCTCATTTTGCTGGCTTTTCTGAGCAAGGACGCGGTCGTTCACAACCCTGATGTAAACGTTATCCATAAGGGGGCTTTCACTTTGTAATTCACGCTCACGGGTTTCAACCATCTGCGCAAAAAGCCGGGTATAGGTACCCTTACCGACGATATCGCGATCCTGGCCCCAGACAACGGCAATTTCATGCCCCGGATCGCCATCGAGTTCGCCTGACCCGACGTAGAGTGAGCGCGATGCCTTGATGCCTGATGGAAACTGGGCTCGCGTAAGGGCTTTGTCACCTTCGACTGCAACCCACTCCAGACGATCATCGTATAACAGTGCCAGGTTCAAGCCGGTATCCGCTGTCACTGGCAAAGCTGCGATTTGTTGGGGGTGGCCGGCGAGTTTTATGGTTCGAGTATTTGGTTTTGTGGGAGCATTGTTCGCACTTGCGCGCGCTGTCTGACGCTGTGCGGAATCACCCTCAGTTCGATAACTGGAGACCGATTCGACCAGCAGCAGCGTATGATCGCTGGCTTTGCTAATCGCCAATACGATGCCCGTTTTGGTTTCGAGCAACTCGGCCACGAGACCTTCGTTTTGCTTTTGTGCATCACTTAGTGGCACCACTGAAAATCCTCTTTCAGTCATGCCGTTTACGAACTGCCTATACATTTCTTCAGCGTATGGATTCTCCAGGTTCGTACTTAAGGTAACGGCACGTACCCCATCCCAGGCTTCCAGCTTTGGCCAGACGGACTCCAGGCCAGCGGCTGCAGCCCCCTCCCATGCAAAAGCCAAAGAAGCGACCAGCGCCCACCATTTGCTTAGAGCCATATCCGGTTTCCTCTCTGGGTCTGGCGCAGCCACAAAATCCCCTTTTCAGGGGACTTTGTGGTTGCGCTTAATTGAACGTTACCGTGGGTTTGGTTAATGGTTCCATTATTGTTGGTTCCATGACGGTTAGTACTTCCATTGCAGCTCCAACATGGCTACGTAAGCCGCGTCATTGGCACCCGTCGCATCCTCAACGCCTTTACCGGGCAAGAAGGTCGAGAATACAAAGCGTGGGGCAAAATATTTGCTGGCCTGATACTTGAGTTCGATATCCACCTCGGTGCCTGCGAAGCTGTCAACCGAGCCATTTGCCGTTGTCAGCGACTCAAGACCGCCGGTCTTATGGAACCACATCGGAAACACCTGAGTATGATACGAAAGCTTGGGTGAAATATTGCTAAGGTTACCCGAGCTACCCAGCGCCAACATAATTTGGCCGGGGTTGTTGCCGGTACCTGTATTCGAGATGCCGCCGTAGGTGGCGCCACCCGGTCCCGCGCCATCCAATGTTAACCCGAACAGCAGCGAGCTGATGGCCCGATTTGATCCGGGCCCCCAGCCAAGATACTGGCCGTCAACACCTATCAATGGTGCAAACCGGCCGATGTCGGTGATGCCGAGCCAACCTTCAACATCATCGTCGGTCGGGTCATCGTCGCCGCTGGCAAGTCTCAGGGCAACGTACGGGTTGAATGCGTCATTAACCGGGAGTTCAAAACTCAAGTAGGCTGCGTAAGCACTGATATCATCATTGCTATTATCAATGACGGCGCCATTTTCAAGTACTGATGTGCCTCCATCGAAACTACCGACCACACCCAGCGCTTCGGCACGCACGTTTACCGCACCAAACTTCCCGATATATTCCGCACCAAAATACGTGCTGGTGTTATCGAACTGTTTGTTATTACTGTAGGCAAAGATCGGCGTAAAACGCCCCCCGTTTCCCAGATCGAAGTCAATCTTGCCAGCATAAACGTCCCAATCCAGCTCACCTCCGGCCGGATTTGCAGCCGGTCTGTCATTGTCGTCTCGGACGCCACTGATCAGTCCGTCAATGATTGGCATCCAGTAGACATCATATCCACCCCAACTGGTGTCGCCCATAAACCCAAACAGGGGGTGATCGTCACCATAAAGCAGCCCGCCACTGGCCAAGTCGAGGTTTTTGAAATCCCAGCCAGCCTGTAACGTCAATGCGGGGTTGAACGTATACGTATAATAGGCCTGCTCGATACCGAAACGTTCACCGCGGCCTGCGCGGTCGATCGTATTGGCATCCAGGGCAAAATCGTTTTCGAGGGTAAGTTTGCCTGTCCAATTCTGGCCCTTGGCAATAAACCCTACTCGAATCTCGGCCCGAACAAACTCGTCGCCCACTTGTACTGCCCCGGCCGACGTGCCCGTCGCACCATCGTCCTTGCTATCATCAAGATCGAAATTTGAAAAGTAAGTCGGTTGTAACTTACCCTGGTTGAATACCTCAAACTGCATTTCAGAGGTCTGGATCTCCACCGCCTCTGCCGTGGCAAGAGCCATTGTGTTCATTATCAAGGTGGCCACGCCCACCCAAACGATGTTGTTATTGTAAGTCATCAGATTCTCCGCAATTTATAGCGAGCTGCAACGACCGGATTTCCGGAGTTATTATTCTTTACTTTCGACGCAGTTAAAATTAGACGCAGTTTAAAATTTTGTCAACTTTCGCCAAACAGCGTTTGCTGAATGCGGCCATAGCCAAAGACCTGTTTGATGTATCGGAAGAAATGATGAAGGCATCAACAATGCTGTCTTCACGCAGCACCAGACCGTTTTTCTCCAGGTGCTTCCAGGGGATCAACTTGTTCAGCCCTTCCAGAAAGATCTCGCGCCGAGTTAGTAATTGGCTTTACCAAAGGTGATTTAGTGTGAGTTGACGAAATAGTAGCCCTGCCCCCGAAGAGAGCGGATACAGTCTTTACCGACCATTTTTCTCAAGCGCGTTATATAGACCTGGACCACGTTCAGAGTTGGACTGCGATCAATATTGTAAAGCTCATCAATCAACTCACCGGTAGAGAACACCCGTCCAGGTCGGGAGATTAAACAGCGCAGCAAACGAAACTCGGTTGCTGTCAGCGTGTAAACCACGCCGTCAGGGCATTCCAGCGAACGGCTCTCAGCTTTAAGAACATAACCGCGAGCGGAGAGCTGCGAAGATACCCGCCCCTCAGACCTGCGAACAATGACCTCAAGCCGTTCATGCCTGGCAGGCCTATATCAAGAACAACTACTCGGTAGACCTCAGATTTAAATAATGCGTCCGCTGCGTTTGACGTAGTAGCATGGTCGACGGCATAGCCCGCTCGCTCAAGCCACTCGACCAGTTTTTCAGCAAAAATCGCTTCATCTTCTACAAGAAGTAATCTCATTGCTCTCCCCATGCGAATGAATAGGCATCAACGTTATTTGCTATAGTAAGCTACCTTTTTGTGCGGCTGATAGTACATCGAAGCGCGCCTTCCAAAGTACAAATGTTTCGGGCAAGCAGTAGCGGGATTGTCATTCTAGCACTGAGTTGACTCATCATTCTGATTGCTAGGGCTCAGCATCAGCGCGTTG
>JBDNIR010000030.1:0-5752 GCA_041688195.1 Marinobacter sp. | reverse complement strand
TGAATGGGGACCGTCCAGCGCTCGGGTTTTGGATCGCCTGCTACAAACAGTATCTTCATGCTTGGTGTCCTGTTTTTCGTGAAATTTTGATCTAATTGTTCCGCAAGGCAAAATAGGTTACCAAAAAAAACTATCAGTGCCGGGTGGAGATGTCACTATTTGGGCACTACTATGAAACATAAAGAAAGACCGTTTCAAATTTGGCACGGCTTTTGTTTGTTGTCAGTGGCACTTCAAACCGTCACAGATTAAAATGCATTCACTAAACATTCATCGCAGCTAAACCAAGGCCGTGGCGACACGCAGGGCGTTGGAGGATACCTGACCACTATGACTGATCAACTGATAGAAAACCCGGAGCTGATGGTTGCTTACGGCGAAGCCAAGCCTGTCAAACCCGAGAAAGACCGGAAGTTTGTAGAGGCGTTGTCCCGGGGCCTGGACGTGTTGCGTGCTTTCAGTCAGGGGTCGGTGATTCTGGGTAACCAGGATATTTCACGGCTTACCAACCTGCCAAAGCCCACGGTGTCGCGGATGACCTATACGCTGACTCAACTTGGTTACCTGAGCTACAACCCGGTACTGGAAAAATACCAGCTCAGCTCCGGTGTACTGGCGTTGGGCTACGCCTATGTGTCCAACCTCAAGGTGCGCCAGCTCGCCAAGCCTTACATGGACGAGTTTGCCCGCCGCACCAACATGTCTGTGGGCCTGACCTGCCGTGACCGCCTGCACATGATCTATGTGGAGAACCGTTTGCCGCCGGAAGCCTCCCTGTTGCGGATGGAAGTCGGCCTCAAACTGCCGATGGCCACCACCTCCGCTGGCCGTGCCTACTATTGTGCCGTCAGCGATAAAGCCCGCAAGGTGCTGGCAGACTCCATGGCCGAGAAATACGGCCCGGACGTGTGGGCCGAGAAGCAGGAAGGTCTGGCACGTGCGATGGAAGACTTCAATCAGTACGGCTTTTGCCTGTCCCAGGGCGAGTGGGACCGCAACATCAACTCCGCAGGTGTGCCCGTAAGGTTGCAGGATGGCACCATTATGGCGCTGACCTGCGCGGCACCGTCCTACCTGATTTCCGGTGAGAAGCTGCGAGAATCTATCGCCCACCAGTTGGCGATGCTGGGCAGCGACATTGAATCGCTGGGGGTGTAAGCGCCCGCCCGGTTACCAGGACGCGCGTAAGAGCAGAAAAGGGAGGCCCGAGGGCCTCCCTTTTTCATGAACGATGAAGGTATCGCTCTCAGGGTATGCAGGCTGCCATAAAGTCAGAGTTTGTTTTGCTTGGCAAAACTCCGTGCTACCAAAACAGGAAAATTAAGGCACTGGATCGCTAGTACGTCCAGTTGTTTGTTTAATCGATGTATCCGGTTTCGCAATTCCGAATTGAGTTGAAAGCCGCTAAATGGTCGTAGTACATTGTTGGTCTGTTCCGCTCAATAAAATCTAATTTCGAAAAGTTGTTCCAAAAGCGAGTTCCAGAACGAGCTCCAAAAACACATCTCAGTTGAAGTCGACGTATGCAGGCTGTTTTGATACCGCACAGTCTGCGATGACCTGTCATCTGTTTATCCGGGAGTTGAGTTATGTCCGAAGTCGTAAGCTATATCCGCGAAGGTGCCATTGGCGTGATCACTGTGAATTATCCACCGGTGAATGCTCTGGGCCATGCCGTGCGCACCGGTTTGCTGGAAGCCCTGGAACAGGGCCAGACTGATAACGACGCCAAAGCACTCCTGCTGGTTTGTGACGGTCGCACGTTTGTTGCGGGCGCGGATATCCGCGAGTTTGGTAAACCCATGCAGGAGCCGGGTTTGGCTGCGGTGATAGACGCTTTCGAAAGCAGCGAAAAGCCCGTTGTGGCCGCCATCCATGGCACCGCCCTCGGTGGCGGGCTGGAACTGGCGCTGGGCTGCCACTACCGCATCGCCCTCGCCAACGCCAACGCCAAAGTCGGGCTACCGGAAGTGAAGCTGGGGCTGCTGCCCGGCGCGGGCGGAACCCAGCGTCTGCCGAGGCTGACCGGTGCCAGGAAAGCCCTGGAAATGATTACGACCGGCGAGTTCGTCAAGGCCGAAACCGCCCTGGAAGTGGGCATCATTGATGCTGTCGCCCAGGGAGAGGACATCGGTACCGTTGGGCGTGAGTACGTCGCCAAACTGGTCGCCGAAGACAAGCCGGTGCGCCGTGTTCGTGATATCAACGACCGGATCGCCGCCGACCAGGGCTCTGAGGTATTCGAAGAATTCCGTAAAGGCCTGGCGGGCAAGGCTCGTGGCCTGTTTTCTCCGTTCAAGTGTGTTGATGCTGTGGAAGCCGCGTTTACCCTGCCTTTTGGCGAGGGCATGAAGCGCGAGCGGAGGCTGTTCACCGAGTGCATGGAATCGCCCCAGCGCGACGGCCTGGTGCATGCGTTTTTTGCCGAGCGTGAAGTATCCAAAGTGCCCGGCCTGCCGAAAGACACGCCAGTACGTGACGTGGCCAGTGTGGGCGTTATCGGCGCAGGTACGATGGGCGGCGGCATAGCCATGAACTTCGCCAACGCGGGCATCCCGGTCACCATTGTGGAGGTCAAGCAGGAGGCGCTGGACAAAGGCCTGGCACTTATCCGCAAGAACTACGAGAACTCCGCCAAGAAAGGTCGTATCACCTCGGCCCAGGTGGAAGAGCGCATGGCTCTGATCAGCACCAGCCTGTCCTATGACGACTTCAAGGACGTGGATCTGGTGATCGAGGCGGTGTTCGAGAACATGGACATCAAGAAGCAGATATTCAGCCAGCTTGACAAGGTCTGCAAACCCGGCGCTATTCTGGCGTCCAACACCTCGACCCTGGACATCGACGAGATAGCCTCTGCGACCAGCCGACCGGAAGACGTGGTGGGCACGCATTTCTTCAGCCCCGCTAACGTGATGAAGTTGCTTGAAAACGTGCGTGGCAGCAAAACCTCCGGCGAGGTCAAAGCCACGGTGATGGCCGTCGCCAAGAAGATTGGCAAAGTCGGCGTGATGGTCGGCAACTGTTACGGCTTCGTGGGCAACCGCATGCTGCACCGTCGTGGTGCCGAAGCCACCGCACTGGTCAACGAAGGCGCCACACCTCAGCAAGTGGATAAGGTACTGACCGACCTGGGCTTCCCGATGGGGCAGTTTGCCATGTCGGACCTGGCCGGTATCGATGTCGGTTACAGCATCCGCAAAGAGCGCCGCAAGGCCGGTGAAGACATTCCAGCCAACTGGATGGACACGCTGGCGGAAGAAGGCCGGCTGGGCCAGAAAACCATGGCCGGTGTCTACAAATACGAAGAAGGTAATCGCAAGCCGGTAGTCGACCCGAAGGTAGACGAGCTGATTGCCGGTTTCCGTAAGGCGCAGGGCATCGAGCCCCGCGACATCACCGACCAGGAAATCCTTGAGCGTTGCATGTACGTGATGGTCAATGAAGGCGCCAAGATCCTGGAAGAAGGCATTGCCGAGCGCCCACTGGATATCGACATTGTCTGGATCTACGGCTACGGCTTTCCCGCCTACCGCGGTGGCCCCATGTTCTGGGCCGACGAGGTTGGCGTTAAAACCATCTACGAAACCGTCAAACGATTCCACGACACCGTCGGTGGTGACCAGTGGAAACCCTCGGCATTGCTGGCGAAGCTCGCCGGTGAGACCAAGACATTCGGCGATCTTTAAAAGGAGGCATTGATTATGTCTGACGCAGTTATTGTATCCACTGCCCGTACCGGCCTCGGCAAATCCTACCGGGGTGCCCTGAACAATACCCACAGTGTGGACCTGGCTGGGCACGTCATCCGGCACGCGGTTGAGCGCGCCGGTATCGACCCGGCCATCGTGGAAGATGTCATTCTCGGCGCCAGCTTCCAGGAAGGTGCCCAGGGCCGCAATATGGCCCGTTTGGCTGCCATTCGTGCAGGTTTGCCGGTCACCACCGCCGGCATGTCGATCAACCGATTCTGCAGCTCCGGCCTTCAGGCCATCTCGCTCGCGGCCCAACGGGTGCTGTCCGAGAAGGTGCCCGCCATGGTGGCCGGGGGCGTGGAGTCCATCAGCCTGGTACAGAACGAAAAGATGAATGCGTTCCACGCCACCAATGACTGGCTGATGAAGCACAAGCCGGAACTTTACCTCGCCATGATCGAAACCGCTGACATCGTCGCCAAACGTTACGGAGTCAGCCGCGAGGCTCAGGATGAATATGCCCTGATCAGTCAGCAACGCACCGCCGCTGCCCAGGAAGCGGGCTATTTTGACGACGAAATTGTCCCCTTTGATGCGGTCATGAAGGTAAAGGACAAGGAAAGCGGCGAAGTCAGCGAAAAGAATGTCACACTGACCAAAGACGAGTGCAACCGTCCCAACACTACGCTGGAAGGGCTGGCTGGCTTGCAGCCGGTTCGCGGGCCGGAACATTTCATCACCGCGGGCAATGCCAGCCAGTTGTCCGATGGTGCCTCCGTGTGCCTGGTGATGGACAGCACCTACGCCGAGAAAAACAACATTGAGCCCATGGGCATCTTCCGAGGCTTTGCCGTTGCAGGTTGTGAGCCGGATGAAATGGGCATCGGCCCGGTCTACGCCATCCCGCGGTTGCTGGAGCGCAACGGCCTGACCATGGACGACATCGATCTGTGGGAACTCAACGAAGCCTTCGCCTCCCAAGTGGTGTACTGCCGCGACAAACTGGGCATTCCCATGGACAAGCTCAACGTCAACGGCGGTTCGATCTCCATTGGTCATCCCTACGGGGTCACCGGCTCCCGCCTCACCGGCCACGCCCTGATTGAAGGCAAGCGCCGGGGTGCGAAGTACGTCGTAGTCACCATGTGTATCGGTGGCGGCCAGGGTGCGGCCGGGTTGTTTGAAGTCGTTTAGTTACAGGAGCGCGGCATGCAGCAGAAAATCATTAACCCCCAGGATCTCGCGTTTCAGCTCTATGAGCTCCATGAGGTGGAAAAGACCCTGCGGTTTGACCGCTATGCTGATCATAGCCGCGACACCCTGCAGGCGGCGCTCGACCTGGCCCTGAAAGTGGCCACTGAAGAATTCGCCCCCCACGCCAGACAGGTGGACGAAGAAGAGCCCAGGTTTGAAAACGGCCGGGTAACTATGCGTCCGGAAGTGAAAAAAGCTCTCGATGTTCTGCGCGATACCGGCTTGATGGCCGCCAGTCAGGACTACGCACGAGGTGGCATGCAACTGCCAGCAGCGGTGGCTCAGATGTGCGTTGGTCTGCTCAAAGGCGCCAACGTCGGCACTCAGGGCTACGCTGGCCTCACCATCGCCGCCGCCAATCTGATCGTCGCCCAGGGCTCGGAACATCAGCAGGAAAAGTACGCCGAACCCATGATGGCGGGCCGCTTTTTCGGCACTATGTGCCTCACCGAACCCCACGCGGGTTCCTCTCTGGGTGACCTCCGCACACGCGCAGAGCCCTGGCAAGACAGCAGCTACCGTCTTTTCGGCAACAAAATCTACATCTCCGGCGGCGACCACGAACTCAGCGAGAACATCATCCACATGGTGCTCGCCCGGTTGCCCGACGCCCCGCCAGGGGTCAAAGGCATCTCCTTGTTTATCGTTCCAAAGGTGCTTGTTGAAGACGATGGCAGCCTCGGCGAGCGCAATGACGTCGCTCTGGCGGGCCTGATCCACAAAATGGGCTACCGCGGCACCACCTCCACCATGCTCAATTTTGGAGAGAAAGATGGCGCCGTCGGCTACCTCGTAGGCGAACC
>JBDNIR010000224.1:0-3925 GCA_041688195.1 Marinobacter sp. | reverse complement strand
GCTGCCTTTCTGACAGAAAAATGCGTTGAAACCGGCAGGCTGAGCAGATATTTTTTGAGCCGGTTGGCCTGGTTTTCGGTACCCCTGCTGGCCTTGGTGGTGTTCTCCATTGCCGCTGCTCAGGTCGGTATTGTTATGGCAGCAGTTGGTTTTATGAGCCAACTGCTGTTGATCTTCATCACCTTTTTAGTGATCGCGGGGCTGTTGGCACGCGGGCTTGCCAGACTGTTCCGGCTGCCAGATGTTCAGGGGCGAGTGCTAGCTTTTAGTCTCGGAACCCGAAATTCGTTTGTGGTGCTGCCACTTGCCCTGGCTCTTCCTTCATCATTTGAACTGGCCGTGGTGGTAATAGTATTCCAGTCGCTGGTCGAACTCTTCGGCATGGCGGTGTATTTATGGTGGGTGCCGAAGAAGCTGTTCCCGGTGCTTAACCCTTGTTCCCCGATTCCTCCCGCAAGCTAGATTCCAGTGTCTTGGTGTCCGTTATGTCCGCCATCGTCATCACTGCGCCATCAATCACGTTGTCGAGGCGGCGGTAAGGCATGATCCTTATAGAAAACCAGCGGCCTTCATTGGTGGCAACCTGTTTTTCGCAGACCACCAGTGTTTCGATGCTGTTGAGCATATTCTGCATATCGCTTTGTGCCTGTGCGAGATCGTCCAGTTTGGTTTGCATTTCCGCGTTGGTGGCCTGCAGCTCCCCGGTTGAACAACCCACTACCCAGGCCCGATACGTTTGATTTGATGGCGAGGCGGTAAGCATGTCGAGCAGGAGGGCATTAGTCGACTAACTCAAACTTGGGATAGGATAGGGCTGTTTTTTTGTTTCGGATAACGCCCCTATGACCGACTATTTCATCCAGGCCTTTATTTATCTCATCGCCGCAGTAATTGCTGTGCCGCTGGCCAAACGGTTTGGCCTTGGGTCAGTGCTGGGCTATCTGGTGGCGGGCGTGGTGATCGGCCCGATAACCGGCCTTGTGGGCCATGCGGGTCCGGCTGGTAGGCCTGGGTGGCTTGCAGGTAATGCTGACGGCCTCGGCGGGCATGGCGCTGGCCTGGTTCCTGGGGCTGGCCTGGCAAACCGCTCTGGCGGTGGGACTGATATTCTCGCTGTCCTCTACGGCTATTGTTTTACAAACCCTTAACGAAAAAAGCCTGGTAAAAACAGAGGGCGGCCGCAGTGCTTTTTCCGTGCTGCTGTTTCAGGATATTGCAGTCATCCCCATGCTGGCGCTGATTCCGCTATTGGCACTTGCGGGCGGTGGCTCAGGTGAAGACGCTGCGGCCTCTGTGAGTGGCGCAAGCCTGGTTTCCGGGCTACCCGGATGGGCTCATGCACTGGTGGTGGCTGCCGTAGGGGCAGTAATTATCGGCGGCTCTTATCTTAGCTGGCCGCTGTTTCGCTACGTGGTGCGGTCGGGCTTGCGAGAAGTCTTCACCGCTACAGCCTTGATGCTGGTGATCGGCATTGCTGCGCTGATGAGCCTGGTGAATTTGTCTCCTGCGCTGGGTGCGTTCCTTGCCGGGGTGGTGCTGGCCAACAGCGAGTTCCGTCACGAGCTTGAGGCCAATATTGAGCCCTTCAAGGGGCTGCTGTTGGGGTTGTTTTTCATTACGGTAGGGGCCGGTATCAACTTTGAGGTGTTGGCCAGTGAATGGGGCCTGGTGTTGTCTTTGAGTCTGGCAGTGATCGTGCTCAAAGCCCTTATTCTCTTGCTGGTGGTGGCAATTTCCATGTTTCTTACGCCTGCACTATTCATCTTTTACGAGCAGGCGCCGGTGATAGTGGCAGGGGCGGGCCGCTTCGGACAGATCATTTGCCGTCTGTTGAAGGCTAACAAAATACCTATTGTGGTGTTGGATATTGAGCTGGAGCAGATAGAAAATGTGCATCGTATAGGCATTAAAAGCTATTTCGGCGACGCCAGCCGTCCGGACTTGCTCGAAACCGCCGGTATTGAGCAGGCGCGAGTGCTGGTGGTGGCCATTGATGATCGTGACCGGGCAACCCGCATGGTGCACCATGTGAAGCATTTGCATCCCGAAGTCTGGGTTCTGGCACGGGCGTTTGATCGGGGCCATGGTTACCAGTTACGTGAGGCTGGTGCAGATGACATTGTAAGCGAGACCTATCATTCCGCCCTGGAACTGGGGAGTCACGCGCTCACGGCGATGGGTGTTCATCCGATGCGCGCCCGCCAGATGTCGGCTGCATTCATCGAAAGCGAAACCGCCCATGAAGATGAGTTGTTTGAGGCCTGGAAAGAAATTGAGGAAGGTATCCGTTTCAGCCCCCGCTACAGCGAGCTGTTCATGAAACTGGAAGAAACCCTGAGCAGTGCTATGGAGCATGACTGGGATCAGCAGCGACAAGAACAGAACCAGGGCCCGATATGGGCATCGCCAGAACCACCTGCCAGCGGGCGGATTCCCGGAGCGAAAACCGACACAGATGAGGCATAACCCGGACAATGTCCTACCCCATAGATCATAAACTCGTTATTGCCGTAGCCTCCAGCGCACTGTTTGACTTGAGCGAGTCCGATCGGGTCTTTCGAGAAGAGGGACCCATTGCCTATCGCGAGTTTCAGGAAGCCCATCTGGATGACCCTCTGGCCAAGGGGGTAGCGTTTCCATTTGTGCGGCGGTTTTTGAGCATCAACGATCGCTTTCCGGAAAAACGCCCGGTGGAAGTGGTGCTGCTCTCACGAAATTCGGCAATTACCGGCAAGCGCGTGTTCCGGTCCATCCACCATCACCAGCTGGATATTTCGAGGGCGGCGTTTCTGGAAGGGAAGTCGCCGTATCCCTACATTCCTGCCTTCAATGCGTCGCTGTTTCTTTCCGCCAATGAATCAGACGTTCTCCAGGCAATAGATTTTGGCTACCCGGCTGGCACAGTGCTGCCGACCAGGGTGGTGGATGATCTCGACGACGGTGAACTGCGGATTGCCTTCGACTTTGACGGCGTTATCGCTGACGATGCATCCGAGAAAGTGTTCAACATAGGCCAGCTCAGCGCCTTCCATACCCATGAAACCGAAAAATCCCACATCCCTCATTCACCAGGGCCCCTGGCAGACCTTTTCCAGAAACTGGCCTTCCTGCAGCAGCTTGAGGATGAAGCGGTAAAAACGGATGAGCACTATAAGCGCGTCCTGCGCATGGCTATTATCACCGCCAGAAATGCGCCCTCCCACGAACGGGTTATCACCACCCTCGAACACTGGGGTGTCAGCGCGAACGAAACCTTCTTTCTCGGCGGCATGGGCAAGCACCGGATTCTGGAGGTGTTAAAGCCCCATATGTTTTTCGATGACCAGAAGAGCCACCTGAAATCCGAGGGCGGGCAGGTGCCGATGGTTCATATTCCCTTTGGTGTTGCTAACGTAAAAGGTCATGATGATTCACCAAGCGAAGTTGATTAATTAATCCGGGTCATTGCAGAACATCCCTGGATCAAGTCGATAAAACCCTTTCAATGCCTTATAGACTTCTGGTTGCTCTTTTGAAAGATGCTGCGGCTGCTGGAAAAAGGTTTCCGTGAGCACTGCAAAGAACTCCGCCGGTGCTGTCGCTCCATAGGGGTCCAGCCAGCTTGCTGCATGGTGGCGCAATGAATGTCTTAGCTGCTCGTAGGCATGGGTCATTGTTTCTCGCCACTGGTTTGCCTGTTCGCCGCTGAGCGGTGGTGCACCATCCGCAGTGCCATCCAGATAGTCGAGCTGGTGGGCGAATTCATGCAGGATCACGTTATGAGGGCTGTCCGGAGTGGTCGCGTTTTCCTCGCACTGGCTCCAGGCCAGTACCACCTGACCAAGGGATGAGGCCTCCCCGGCGCGGATCTGATCGCTATTGCTCACTACCAAGCCGTCCTGATGCTGCGCCTGCACCCGGTAAACGTGGGGATACACCAGAATGC
>JBDNIR010000223.1:0-4553 GCA_041688195.1 Marinobacter sp. | reverse complement strand
GAGTGGTTTCAACCGCGATCCAGAACCTTCGCGACTAAAGTCGCTCCTACAATTTGAGGGGTCTGCTTTTCCCTGTGGGAGCGGTTTCAACCGCGATCCCTGGGCATTCAAGCCATCCGATCAGCGCTCTTGCAAAATCCGCAGCATGCGCCTGAGCGGTTCCGCAGCACCCCAGAGCAACTGGTCTCCTACGGTAAAGGCAGAAATATACTCCGGGCCCATCGCCAGCTTTCGAATACGCCCGATCGGCACACTCAGAGTTCCAGTGACCTTGGCCGGGGTCAGTTCCCGGATACTGGCCTCCCGCTCATTGGGAATAACTTTCACCCAGTCATTGGCATCAGCAAGGATAGACTCTATTTCACTTATCGGCAGATCTTTACGGAGCTTGATGGTCAACGCCTGACTATGGCTTCGCATCGCGCCAATACGCACACAGATGCCGTCAATTGGAATTGGCTTCGCAGTGCGACCAAGAATCTTGTTGGTCTCACTCTGTGCTTTCCATTCTTCCTTGCTCTGGCCGTTATCCAGCTGCTTGTCGATAAACGGAATCAGGCTGCCCGCCAGCGGCACTTCAAAGTGCTTGGTCGGGAAATCATCGGAGCGCAGAGTTTCGGTCACCTTCCGGTCAATCTCGAGGATGGCCGATGATGGCTGATCCAGAAGGTCCGACACGCTATCTCGCAGTTCACCCATCTGGGAAAGCAGCTCACGCATGTTCTGGGCACCGGACCCTGAAGCAGCCTGATAGGTTATCGGGGATACCCACTCGATCAGGTCTTTCTCCAGCAAGCCACCCAAAGCCAACACCATAAGGCTTACCGTGCAGTTGCCTCCGATAAAATCCTTGACGCCTTTGTCGAGGGCTTCGTCGATGACGTTCCGATTTACCGGATCCAGGACGATAACCGAGTGATCGGCCATGCGCAGCGTAGACGCTGCATCAATCCAGTACCCCTGCCAACCCGCTTCGCGGAGTTTGGGGAATACGTCACTGGTGTAATCGCCGCCCTGACACGTCACGATCACATCAAGTTCTTTTAGTGCGTCCAGATCAAACGCGTTTTTCAGTGCTGGCACATTGGCTTTGCCAACATTCGGCGCAGGTTGTCCGGCCTGGGACGTAGAAAAGAACACCGGATTAATATCGGCGAAATCGTTTTCTTCCTGCATACGCTGCATGAGCACGGAACCTACCATGCCACGCCAGCCAACTAGTCCAACTCGCTTCATATGCGACCTTTGAACCTCATTTTATGCCAGTCCTGAACCTGTCTCGCCGGCTCAGGACCGGATGGATGATCCCGCGGTAACGGCATCGTGCTACCGTCGGGTCTGAACATCTGTTAAATCAAAGCGCTGCCAGTACAGCCTCGCCCATTTCCCGGGTGCTTACCCGGTGGCCGCCTGCTGCCATGATGTCTGCCGTTCTCAGGCCCTGGTCCAGAACACGGCTGACGGCAGCTTCTATAGCACACGCCGCCGCTTCCGCTTTCAGGCTATATCGCAACATCATGGCTACAGACAGAATTGTTGCCAAAGGATTGGCAATACCCTGGCCAGCAATATCCGGCGCCGACCCGTGGCAAGGCTCATACATACCCTGCTTTTCGGAATTCAGAGCCGCTGAGGGCAGCATGCCTATGGAACCAGTCAACATGGCCGCTTCGTCAGAAAGAATATCACCAAACATGTTGCCGGTCACAATCACATCAAACTGTTTCGGTGCGCGAACCAGTTGCATAGCAGCGTTGTCGACGTACATATGACTGAGTTCGACATCGGGATAGTCGTTCGCGAGCTCGTTCATGATTTCACGCCACAGGACCGTCACTTCCAGAACGTTGGCCTTATCCACGGAGCAAAGCTTGCCGTTGCGTTGGCGTGCCGCTTCAAACGCAACACGGCCGATACGGTGAATTTCAGACTCGCTGTAAACGTAGGTATTGAAACCCTGACGCTCGCCGTTTTTCAGGACACGCTCGCCCCGGGGCTGGCCAAAATAAATACCACCGGTGAGCTCTCGCACAATCAGTATATTCAGTCCCGAAACAACCTCGGGCTTCAGCGATGAAGCGGAGGCCAACTGCGGGTAAAGAATCGCAGGTCGCAGATTGGCAAAGAGTTCCAGCCCTGAACGCAACCCCAACAAGCCTTTCTCTGGACGCAAAGCCATCTCAAGATGATCCCATTTGGGCCCCCCGACAGCGCCGAGCAGAATGGCATCCGCTTGCCGGGCTTTAGCCATGGTTTCTTGCGGCAGCGGAGCACCGGTGGCGTCAATAGCCGCACCACCCACCAGGGCAGTGTCGAAGCCCAGGTTCAAACCAAAAGCTTGATTGACCTGACGCAGAACCCTCTCTGCTTCCGCCACAATCTCCGGACCTATGCCGTCACCCGGCAATAACAGTACTGACTGGCTCATTCATCTTTCCTTTATTTAGGGGCTCCTTAGTGAAACAACCAGGGCGCACTCTGCCGCCGCGCGTCCTCGTATTGTTTGATCAGTTCGGCATTTTCCAGCGTGACTCCGATATCATCAAGACCGTTCAGGAGACAGTGATGGCGGAAGTCGTCCACATCGAAGCTGAACGCCTCACCGGAAGGCGTAACCACCGACTTATTCTCCAGGTCGACCGCCAACTCATACCCTTCGGAAGCTTCGCTTTCTTCAAACAGCTGTTCTAATATTTTTTCTTCAAGAACAATGGGTAACAAGCCATTCTTAAAGCAGTTGTTGTAGAAAATATCCGCGAAGCTAGGGGCAATAATCACCCGAAACCCGTAATCTTCCAGCGCCCAGGGCGCGTGCTCACGGCTCGATCCGCAGCCAAAATTGCGCCGTGCCAGCAGCACACTGGCATTCTTGTACCTGGGCTGATTGAGCACAAAATCAGGGTTCAATGGCCGTTCGGCGCAGTTCTGATCCGGCTTGCCTTCATCCAGATACCGCACCGCATCAAACAGGTTCGGTCCGAACCCGGTGCGCTTGATGGACTTGAGAAACTGTTTCGGAATAATCATGTCGGTATCCACATTGGCACGGTCCATGGGAGCGACGATGCCTTTATGTTGCTTTAATGGGCGCATGGCGCTCTCCTCAGTGAATCAATTCGCGAACGTCGGTGAAATGGCCGGTTATCGCTGCCGCTGCCGCCATCGCCGGGCTAACCAGATGGCTACGACCACCGAAACCCTGCCGACCCTCGAAATTCCGGTTTGAAGTCGAGGCACAATGTTCACCCTGTCCCAACTTGTCAGCGTTCATCGCAAGACACATTGAACAGCCGGGGTCCCGCCATTCAAGGCCCGCGGCAAGGAATATTTTGTCCAGCCCTTCCTGTTCCGCCTGAGCCTTTACCAGACCGGAACCGGGCACCACCATCGCTTGTTTGAGAGAGGGCGAGACCTTGCGGCCCTTTACGACCGCTGCAGCCTCCCGCAAATCCTCGATGCGGGAGTTGGTGCAGGAACCGATAAACACCCGATCAAGCCGGATGTCGGAAATCGGCATGTTCGCTGTCAGCCCCATGTATTTCAGCGCCTGGACGATACCCTCACGCTTGATGGGGTCAGTCTCTGTGTCCGGGTCCGGCACAAAACCGTCGATTCCTGTCACCATTTCCGGCGAGGTTCCCCAGGTAACCTGCGGGCCAATGTCAGCGGCGTCAAGCACAACCACTTTATCGAACACCGCGTCGGCATCACTGTGAAGGGTACGCCAATGCTTGACAGCCCGGTCCCAGGATTCGCCGGTCGGCGAAAACGGCCGGCCACGGACATAATCGATGGTGGTATCGTCCACCGCGACCATCCCTACTCTGGCACCGGCTTCGATGGCCATGTTGCAGATTGTCATTCGGGCTTCCATGGAAAGCTGACGAATGGCATCACCGCTGAACTCGATCGCGCATCCGGTACCGCCAGCAGTACCAATCTTGCCGATAATAGCCAACACGACATCCTTGCCTGTGATTCCCGGCGTCAGAGTGCCATCGACACGGACCAGCATGTTTTTCATTTTCTGTTGAACCAGACACTGGGTCGCCAACACATGCTCAACTTCTGAGGTCCCGATGCCGTGAGCCAGGGTGCCGAAAGCACCATGGGTAGACGTGTGGGAATCGCCGCAGACAATCGACATGCCCGGCAGGGTCGCGCCCTGCTCGGGACCAATGACGTGCACGATGCCCTGACGCTGATCCTTGATCTTGAATTCCAGAATACCGAATTCGTCACAATTGTTGTCGAGGGTCTCCACCTGAATCCGCGACACCGGATCAACAATGCCATCAATTCCAAGGATACGGTCCGTGGTTGGCACATTGTGGTCCGGCGTCGCCAGGTTGGCGTCCAGCCGCCAGGGTTTCCGACCTGCAAGCCGAAGCCCTTCAAATGCTTGCGGCGATGTCACCTCATGAAGCAAATGCCGGTCAATATAAATCAGCGCAGAGCCGTCGTCCCGCTGCTTGACCAGATGGTCATCCCACAATTTGTCATATAACGTCTTGCCCGCCATGGAAGCCTCCAAAGGCATAGTGTCCGAGAGT
>JBDNIR010000222.1:0-2979 GCA_041688195.1 Marinobacter sp. | reverse complement strand
ATTAACAGGCGAAATACGTTGCGATCGAGCCGCGCCGCAAAGCCGAAAAGACTGTGGGCATCCTCCCGAACGGAGAAGTGGGTATGGAGGGTGATTTCCTGCCCGGGATCCGGAAGATGGAAAAAGGTGGTATAGGGGATGTCTACTTCATAGCCGAGCCCGGCGCACTCAATCAGTGCCTGACCGGGGGCCTTTTCAATGAGAATACCGTGAATGCGACCGATCAAATGGGTTCTCCCCAGGCTTTTCGCCTGTTCATACCGATTATCGTTATGGCCGGATGCGCCCGCCCCTGACACGACCACCCGCAGAAATGCGGTTCACGCTCTGGCTCATATGGGCATGACAAAGTGCGATGGCGAGCGCGTCGGCTGCGTCCGCCTGGGGCTTTCTCGACAACCCCAGCAACGTCTGCACCATGTGCTGCACCTGAGCCTTGTCTGCACTGCCCTTGCCCACAACGGCCTGCTTCACTTGCCGGGCCGAATATTCATGCACCGCAAGACCACTGTTAGCGGCGCTGACAATCGCTGCACCCCGCGCCTGACCCAGCTTGAGTGCTGAATCCGGATTGCGGGCCATAAATACCTGCTCGATGGCAAATTCATCCGGCCGGAACTCGCCGATCAGTGTTGCCAGGCTGTGAAAAATAGTTTGCAGTCGCTCGGCCAGCGGTTTTTCACCCAGCCTGATGCAGCCACTGTCGAGATATTCGGTGTGGCGGCCCTCACAACGGATGAGCCCATAACCGGTAATGCGCGAGCCCGGATCGACACCGAGTATGATGGCCATCGCTTTACTCGCTTTGCTCCACATTCCCTATCGAATCAGGCACTTGCTTAGGGACGGGCTTCCTCAGCCGGATATGCAGTTCTCGCAGCTGCTGCTCATCCACCAGACCGGGTGCCTGTGTCATCAGGCAGGTAGCGCTCTGGGTTTTCGGAAACGCAATTACGTCGCGAATGGAGGACGCACCAGTCATCAGCATCACCAGCCGGTCAAGACCAAACGCGAGGCCACCATGGGGGGGACAACCGAACTTCAAGGCGTCCAGCAGGAAGCCAAACTTGGCGCGGGCTTCCTCTTCTTCAACACCCAGGATGCGGAACACGGTCTGCTGCATGGTTTCATCATGGATACGAATTGACCCGCCACCAAGTTCAGTACCGTTCAACACCATATCGTAGGCTCGGGACAACGCGGCCTCAGGGGAGGCAACCAATTGTTCCGGTGTGCAGGAAGGTGCGGTGAACGGATGGTGAATAGCGTGCAGGCCGCCATCGGAGGTTTCCTCAAACATCGGGAAATCTACCACCCACATCGGCGCCCACTCTTTCGTCAACAGCTTGAGATCATGGCCAATCTTGATACGCAGTGCACCCAAGGCCTCGTTGACCACGGTGGTCTTGTCCGCCCCGAAGAACACGATGTCGCCGTCTTCAGCAGCCACACGCTCAATAATGGCAAGCGCAACGTCGTTGCCCAGAAACTTGATGATTGGCGACTGCAGGCCTTCAGCCCCCTTGCTCAGATCATTAACCTTGATGTACGCCAGCCCCTTGGCACCGTATATGCCCACGTACTTGGTGTAGTCATCGATCTGCTTACGGCTGAGTTCACCGCCTTTAGGCACCCGAAGGGCTGCGACACGGCCCTTGGCATCGTTTGCCGGGCCGGCAAAGACTTTGAAATCAACGCCGGCGACCAGATCAGCAATATCGATCAGTTCCAGCGGAATACGCAGGTCAGGCTTGTCACTGCCGTAACGTTGCATGGCCTCGGAATACGGCATGCGGGGAAACTCGGGCAAGTCTACCTGCAACACATCCCGGAACAGCTCACGGATCATCGACTCCGTCAGACCCATAAGGGTATCTTCATTGATGAAGGAGGCCTCAATATCGATCTGAGTAAACTCAGGCTGACGATCCGCCCGAAGGTCTTCGTCCCGGAAGCACTTGGCAATCTGATAGTAACGGTCAACACCGGAGACCATCAGCAGCTGTTTGAAGAGCTGGGGTGACTGCGGCAACGCGAAGAACGAGCCCTCATGAGTGCGGCTGGGCACCAGATAGTCACGGGCGCCCTCGGGCGTGGCACGGGTCAGGATCGGGGTTTCCACATCCATGAACTCGTTGCGGTCGAGGAAGTTGCGAATATAGCTGGTGACCCGTGACCGGAAACGCAGACGGTGCAGCATTTCCGGACGACGCAAGTCGATAAAGCGATAGCGCAGGCGAACATCTTCACCCACATCCACGTGTTCATCCAGCGGGAACGGAGGCGTGGCCGCAGCATTCAGAATGGCCAACGCAGTGCCAAGCACTTCAACCTGGCCGGTAGACATGTTGGCGTTTTCAGTACCGGACGGGCGTCGGCGAACACGGCCAGTCACCTGGATAACAAATTCGCTGCGGACTTTCTCGGCTAACGAAAAGCTCTCCGGGGTGTCCGGATCAAATACCACCTGGGAAATGCCGTCCCGATCGCGCAGATCAAGAAAAATAACACCACCGTGATCACGGCGGCGGTGGACCCAACCACAAAGTGTAACGTCCTGATCAATGTGAGATTCGTCGATTCCACCGCAATAATGACTGCGCATACCCTGTCCCGTTGTTTCTGTGTTCGAATGAATGTGTTTTCAGCCTGCAGAGGATTCTGTAGGTGTTGATGAACTGCCCTTTTCCACCAGATTCTTTTTCTTACCGGTTTTAAAATCGGTTTCGTACCAACCGGTCCCGGCGAGGCGAAAACCCGCTGCAGAGATTCGTTTCCTGAACGATGCTACTTCGCATGAAGGGCAACTCTTCAGGGGCGCATCGCTCATTTTCTGGATAACATCTTTCTCAAACCCGCAGTCGTCACATACGTATTCATAAATCGGCATTTCAGATACCCCATAATATAACCAACACTAGCTGCCTCTTTCAGAAACCAGCCCTGCTCACATCATCGGATACGCCGTATGTCACTGTT
>JBDNIR010000029.1:0-4925 GCA_041688195.1 Marinobacter sp. | reverse complement strand
TGAATAAGGCTCATCTGGCAAGAAGGCATCCAACGCCGGGAGCTTTCCGAGAACACGCAGGGCAGCAACCAGGACTTCAAGTTTCCCGTTACCATCCTCAAGCCGGATGTACGTTGCTCGGCTGACACCCATGCCCTCTGCGATCTGCTGCTGGGTGATGTTTTGCTCCAGTCGGGCTTGCTTGAGGCGCCGACCCAGCTCATCGAGGATGGCCAAGTCTGACATGCTGCGCTTAATTTGGCTCATAATGTTACAAAATTCACTCACTAATGAGGCTTTAGGGGCTAAAAGTATCAGTAATGATACATTAATTGCACGTCGAAGCCGAAGTATAACCAATATCTCTGAATAATGTACCAATTATAAGATATAAAAGACTATTTAGCCAATTAGTGACTCAAAAATACCACATTAATGCGGGACATGAAGGTACTGACAGTGTCGGGGTCATGCCAGATGCTGCCGTGATCCATACCTGGGATCATATTTTTCGAATCCCCTTTTGGAAATGCGCGGCTATAACCCCTTGAGGGGCGAAGCCTTGTGCTATCCATGAATTGAAAAATACGTGCAACAATACAAAGCCATGCTTGGGCATGACCCGCGCTGTCTAGGAGTCTGTCGGACTTAGCGTCCGCAGGCAATTGATACCGCCTGCCCGGCAGAGTTTGCGCCATTATGGTGCATATTTGCGATCTTCAGTGTCCAATAATTTCAAAACGAGCGAATTCCCTCGCATTTCATGCCCATTGGGCGGATTTCGGGCGCAGTACGGCCATACGTTTCAGATTCCAGGTTCCGGCGGTAGTAGATAGCAGAACCCTCAGCCCAACGACACCTTGCTTTCGGCCAGATAACGGGGAATCGGTGAGCCATGTCGCTTCCTTGGGAGGTTCTACATGAAAACTAATGAGTCAAGATCTGAGTCTATAATCAGGTCACGCATCATCGCCGGCGCGCTCAACGGTGCGGAAATGGTGGAGTTGCTGGGCCAGTATTTGAATGAGAAATATCATGTTCGATCCATTTAACGATTTTGCAACGACCGGCTACCTACGGAACGTCCGCAAGGATAACGATCCTATAGTTATCCATCACATGGAGCACAACCTGTTCCGGGCCAATTTGAGGGAAGCTACGGACTATCTCGCTGGCTGGCAGATTGTCGAGTATTCGGATTTTCTTGAGGTTCACCGGATTCTGTTCGGTGATTACTATCCGTGGGCCGGTGAGGATCGACTAGAGATCGCACCTAATCTGCTTGTATCTAAGGCACGTACCAAGTTCTGCCATCCACGGGAGATCCGCCTTGCGATCGATCAGGGTCTGCGCCTAGCGCAATCTGAAAATCGAACGGCTCAGGTTCCCGGGGAAATCATGGGGCTGTTCGCGTATGGGCACCCGTTCCTGGATGGTAACGGGCGAACCATGCTGCTGGTACATATGGAGCTCGCCCACCGAGCAGGCTCTTCCGTTGATTGGTCCGCCACAGATAAAGTTGATTACCTTCGGGCGCTGAGTTCCGAGATCGAGTCGCCTGGCCGTGGCATCCTTGATAAATATCTGGATACCTTTATTGGGCCCAGTCTGGATTTCAGCCTGATTTCGTTAACCCGTGACGGTGGCGGTGTTTCGCCGGAAACGATGGTTAAGAAGATCCTCGATCATAAGCAAAAATTGAATGACGACTTGATCGAACAGGCTCTCACGGACTTGGCGAACCGTTCAGCCACCGGATAGGTGGTTTTGTGGAGCCGTTCAGGCCTGACAAGCCAGGGCAGGGAGCGCCTTAAGGGGCTGAAGTAGGTAGTTCTATGGAACCTTTCGTATCGAATAGGTAGCCCAGGTACATTATTGATTGAATCAAGAGGGAGTCTGCAGATGCATGAACGCACTTTGCTGGTCGTCGACCTTGAGGCCACCTGCTGGAAGCGTCGCACAACGCCAGGCGGCGAACCCCAGGCCGTTCATAACATGGAAATTATCGAACTTGGTTGTGCATTGGCTACCCGGGACGGAACGTTGCTGGACAGCCGCTCCTTTCTGGTGCGCCCTACACGCTTCCCACAGCTCAGTGAGTTCTGCACGGCACTGACCGGCATCACCCAGTCGATGGTGGATGACGCGCCGGCCTACCCAGTAGCCATCGACGCCCTCAACCAGTGGCTGGGCCAACCTGCTGAGGACTTCATTTGGTGCAGTTGGGGCAACTACGATCGCCTGCACGTTGAAGCACAAAGCGATCAGGCCGAAGTATCACCGGTCATACTGGACTACCCCCACCTGAATCTGAAACGCATCTGGCGTCGCACGACAGGCCAGAAGAAAAAGAACGGGTTGGCCCATGCACTGTCGTACCATGATCTGGCGTTTGAGGGGCACCGCCATCGCGGTGTGGACGATGCCCGCAACATGGTGCGCTTACTTCCCTTCATGGATTGGGCGCTGGAAGGGGAGTTGTTGACCCAGCCCAGCATCGCACGCCTGAAAGGGAGTGTTGCATCGAATCGAGTAGTTAGTATTGAAGAAATGGACCTGGCCATCCGAGAGAAAGCCGGGCAGTAGTACTCTGTGACAGGATTTTTATGAGACTCGTCTGTATTTCCGAAAACACAGACTGCGGTTCCCGCCCTGAGGCCGCAGCTTAAACTCGACGTGACTCAGTCGTCTTTGATGCAGAGTCCGGTGAACGCCTCGCTCCAGTCTTTGTACGCTGAAGTGTTAAACCAACCTGCAGAAGTGCCTGCCTTTTCGTCAGTCGATATCCAGTCCACCGCCAGTAAAAAACTCGTTGCCTTGCTCCGGCGAACAGCTCATGTGGATCGTGACTCATCCCGTAAAGATGATAAGACACTGGTCCGGCATGAACCTGGACGATTTCGCCGTGGTCCTTGGCAATGACCTGAATCACACGGGAAACATCCGGCATCACGTTACCTACAAACCGACTTTGCTTTGGCCTGACGAAGACTCCCCGCGCGATTCGCTGGATGGCCCCCTTCTCCACAAGTCTGGACAGAGCTTTGTCGACAGCAGAACGTGACCCCAGCCTCAGGAACCGGCTGCTAGTAAACGGTTCACCTCTCGGGACTCTGGCGATCCGGTGCTTGACAGATTCTGTAACAGACATGGTACTGGCCTCCAACTTATGTCAGAAATACTACCACTTTTCTGACACCTTCAAAGTTTCAACCACCCCGCTCTCGGGAGCTTATTCAGCCCTGCCTCACACAGCAGAGCTCTGGAATACGGGTGCTGATTTATTGGCTTACGGCCCTGAACCTCGGTCGCTGAGTTACTGATGAGACAATTCGTTATTTGCTTTGATGATCGTGAGACTATATCTGATAGGATCGACCAAATAGGGGCAGCGGTGCCAGGAGGAAATCTGGAGAATTTTCTGGCCAAGAATGAGGTGTTGAGTGCGAGAACTGACGATGAACCGAAGTATAAGCCCTTTTAACCAGCTCGATTACCGTGCTTGACGGATTCACTGAGTAGGAGGCACGTATCCGAATAGATGAAGAGCTCGCAGCCATTGAACTGAGGTTATCTGAGCTTGAGAAGGAAAAGGCTGCCCTCCTTTCCCGGAAGAAAGAGCTTCGTCAAGCTGCGAACCGATCCACGTTACCACAGCTAACCCCCGATCAAAAAATCGAATTGTTCCGGAAGCTCTTTCGCGGTAGACAGGATGTCTATGCAATTCGCTGGCAGGGTTCCGGTGGCCGTTCCGGCTATGCCGTCGCCTGTGGGAACGAGTGGGTCCCGGGTATTTGTCAGAAACCCAGGATCAAGTGCGGAGAATGTCCACACAGAAAATTCAAGCCCCTGGATTTCAATGCGGTGTACGACCACCTGTCTGGTAAGCATGTCGCTGGGCTATATCCTTTACTACCAGACAGCTCCTGTTACCTCCTGGCGGTGGATTTTGATAAGGACGACTGGAGAGCAGACGTTCGTGCGCTGGCCCAGGCCTGTCGTGGTGAAGGTATTCCTTATCTCGTTGAGGTGTCTCGATCCGGTGCTGGTGCCCATTTATGGATCTTCTTTTCGGAAGCCGTCTCGGCCTGGTCAGCAAGGGCTCTGGGATTCAAGTTGCTGGATAAGGCCATGGGGCTCCATCCAGGCTTGTCCTTCGACTCCTATGACCGATTGTTCCCAAATCAGGACACGATGCCCGACGGTGGGTTTGGCAATCTGATTGCCCTTCCGCTTCAACACGAGGCGCGAAATCGCGGATGTACTGTGTTCGTCGACGAGGAGTTAACTCCGTATGCAGATCAATGGGCGCTGCTCAGTCGGCAAAAGACCCTTTCACCGACCCAGCTTCGAGAGATGATCGGTAGGGAGCCTGATTCCGATGTTACAGCAGAAGCTGCGTTGCCGTGGGAGCAATCGTTACCGGTCGAGGCAGGTATCATTACAGGATGCCCTGAAAGCATCACGCTCATCCTGGCTAATCACATTTATTTGAAGCTGTCAGACATACCAGGGCCATTGGCTGCTCGAATAAAGCGCATGGCCAGCTTTGCCAATCCAGTGTTTTTCAAAACACAGGCACTTCGTTTCTCTACTCATGGTATTCCTCGTTACATATCCTGTGCCCGGATTGAGCAAGGTTATCTCTCCATACCGAGAGGCTGCTTTGATGAGCTTCAGGCTTTGCTGCTGGATCAGAGGATAACGATAGAGATCGATGACCGCAGGATTCCGGGTCAGTCGCTGGGCGGCGCCAGTCTGAAAGCAACCCTGCGTGATGATCAAAAAAAGGCTGTGGAGGCGCTTGCCGATCACGATACCGGAATACTCCACGCCCCGACCGCCTTCGGTAAAACCGTAACGGCAATTGCCATTGTAGCCAAGCGGGGGGTCAACACATTGATCCTGACTCACAGTCGTCAGTTACTCGATCAATGGAAGGAGCG
>JBDNIR010000221.1:0-5573 GCA_041688195.1 Marinobacter sp. | reverse complement strand
TGCCATCGCCTTCATGATGAAGGGCATCAGGGTGATGCGCGAACCCAACGCTTCTACCTCCGGCTTGAGCCGCTCACGCAGCGCCAGCAAGTCAGTCATGTCGATGTCTTCACTGTAAGTGAAGTGCGGAATCGTTGTGGCCGCCAGCACCATGCGTTTGGCCATCACGGCCCGCATTCCCTTGATGGACTCGACCCGGGCCTGCTGCTCATCTTCACGCTTGCCTTCACCCCCGACAGCGTTGGCGGGTTGGTTACCAGCGGCACCGGGACTGTCGAGACGAGCCAGCACATCGGCTTTCAGCATGCGGCCATCCTTGCCTGTGCCGCTTATTGTCGACAGTTCAAGCTCGTGCTCACGCACCAGTCGTCTCACTGCCGGGCTGGCGGGGACTCGTTGCCGGGGCGGGCTGGTTGATGGTCTCGCTGCCGACACCGGCGTGCTGTCGCTGGCTTTTGCTTCTGGCGCTGATCTGGCCGTTGGGGGCTCTTCTTGCTCTGGTGCTGGTTCAGATTTCCGGCTCTGATCCTGTGTGGAGCTATCCTTGGTGCTCTCCTTGGTACTCTCCTGATCCCGCGGCTCATAACCAAACAGTGGCGCGTGCACTTTGGCAATCTGGCCTTGTTCGCAATATAGTTTGGTGACCTGTCCCGCCTCGGGGGCAGTAATTTCAACCAGCGCCTTGTCGGTCATTACTTCGACCACAGGCTGGTCTTCCTCAATCATGTCGCCTTCGCTGATCAGCCATTGGACCAGCTCACATTCCACGATACCTTCGCCGATATCGGGCAGTATAAAATCACTCATAGTTGCTCTCCTGTCCTGATATCAGCCTAGAATTCGACGCTCGCCGTGATGGCCTCAAAGACCTTCAGGTGATCGGGTAAATACTCCTTTTCCAGCGCGAGCGGGAAGGGTGTATCTAGCCCGGTTACGCGGGCGATCGGGGATTCCAGGTAAAGGAAGCAACGCTCCTGGATAGTGGCAGCGATTTCACCGGCGAAACCGCCGGTCAGTGGCGCCTCGTGGGAAATCAGCAACCGACCGGTTTTAAACACCGATTCGGCTACCGTCTCCACATCCCAGGGCAGGATGGTGCGCAAATCGATCACCTCACAGGAAATGCCTTCTTTTTCGGCCATTTCGACAGCCTGGGTCAGCACCTCCATCTGTGCGCCCCAGCCCAGCAGGGTGATGTCACTGCCTTCCTTGACCACTTCGGCGTTGCCGAGGGGCAGGCGATAGTCTTCCTCAGGCACTTCGCCAGTGGAGGCCCGGTACAAACGTTTGGGTTCGAAGAACAGCACCGGGTTGGGGTCATGGATGGAGGCCAGTAGTAAGCCTTTGGCCTGGTGAGGGTTACGGGGTACGACTACCTTCAGCCCCGGGGTGTGGGCGAAATAGGCTTCCGGCGACTGGGAGTGATACAGCCCGCCAGCAATGCCGCCCCCGTAGGGCGCCCGGATGGTCAGACCGCCGACATTGAAGAGGTTGCCTGAGCGATAGCGGAATTTGGCGGACTCGTTAACAATCTGGTCAAACGCCGGAAAGATGTAGTCGGCAAACTGGATTTCCGCTACCGGGACGGAACCCTGGGCGGCTAGGCCGTTGGCAAAACCGATGATGCCCTGTTCCACCAGAGGCGTGTTGAAACAGCGGGATTTGCCGTATTTCTGTTGCAGGTTACTGGTAGCCCGGAAGACGCCGCCGAAGATACCGACGTCCTCGCCGAAGCACAGCACCCGCTCGTTCTCTGCCATGGCGATGTCCAGGGCATTATTGATGGCTTGAAGCATATTCATCTTGGCCATGTTACGCGCCTCCCTTGGCTTGCCCGGCGGTCTTGGGGTAGGCGTCCGGGTACTTGCGGATGTGCGTTTTCAGGTTGTCGAGCTGGCGGGCCAGTTCCGGTGTCATCTCGTCGTAGACATCGCTCACCAGGCTGTCGAGTGGCGGTGGCGGGCGCTTCTGGGCACGTTTCATGGTTTCCAGTACGTCGCGGCGGTAGTTTTCCTGCAGCTGTTTTTCATCCTCATCGCTCCACCAATTGGCCGCTTGCAACCAGGCCTTTATGCGCAGGATGGGGTCTTTGTCGCGCCAGATCTGCTCTTCATCCTTGCTGCGGTACCCGGACGGGTCATCGGAGGAGGAGTGTGCTGCCAGGCGATAGCTCATGGCCTCAATCAACACCGGGCGGTTATCTTCCACCGCCAGGCGTCGCGCCTGGCGAGTGGCTTCCAGCATCGCCAGGATGTCGTTGCCATCGACCCGGATCACATCCATTTTGTAACCGTACGCGCGCGGAGCAACGCCGTCAGCGGCGAATTGTTCAGCGGCCGGAGTGGATATGGCATAACCGTTGTTACGGCAAAGGAAAATCACCGGTACCCGATGTACTGTCGCCATGTTCAGTGCGGCGTGGAAGTCGCCTTCGGAGGCTGCGCCTTCACCGAAGTAGACAATGGTGCAGTGTCCGTCGCCAGCCAGTTTCTGGCCGTAGGCGTAACCCGTGGCTTGGGGAATCTGGGTAGCCACGGGAGAAGAAATTGTCATGTAGTTGAGCTTGCTGGAGCCGTAATGAATCGGCATCTGGCGACCCTTGCCGTAGTCATCCTCATTGCCGAACATCTGGTTCATGAACTCATCGGTGGTGAAGCCCCGGTAGACCAGAGCGCCCTGTTCCCGGTACTGGGCCATGATCATGTCGGCATCATCAAGAGCGGCGGTGCTGCCGATCACAGCGGCCTCCTCGCCGGTACACTGCATGTAGAAGCTCAGGCGGCCCTGGCGCTGGGCGGCGAGCATGCGCTCGTCCAATACCCGGGTAAATACCATGGCGCGGTATATGCGAAGAGCCTGGTCTTTTTCAAGATCCGGGGCTTTGGCACCTTTATAGAGGGTGCCGTCTTGCTTGAGAAGCTGGAAGGTGGGAATGCTGAACTCGGCACCGTCGGTAAACGCCGGCTTATGCACGACCTTGGGTGTTTTTGTTTTACTGACCATAATCCTCGTCCTGGGGTAGTGGTTTGAGGAACGAAAAGCCCCTTGTGAGGGCGTCGGTTGTTCAACAAAAGCCAGCAGAAGGGCTGCTGGGTAAGCGTTTCATCAGGGCTGACTTGAGGTTTACTTTAACGTAAAGTGCATGGTGACGACAGAGCGAAATGCCTCTGTTTGCTCAAAGCTTAGTTGGTCTTTTTTCGATGTACAAAATCGTTGCGATCGACCTGATGCCCTATATTCAATACTGTCAGGCTTCAAAACGCTTTTAACAACAACACCAGGAGGCCAGTATGAGCTCGATTTTTACCACCGGGTTTGAGCCCAACGCCGCGAACCATGCCTCACTGTCGCCGTTGGATTTCCTTGCCCGCACGGCCAGTGTTTACCCGGAGTACCCGGCGGTGATTCATGGCGATATTCGCCGTAACTGGCAGGAAACTTATGGGCGTTGTCGCCAGCTCGCGTCTGCCTTGTCGAAACACGGCATAGGCCAGGGCGATACGGTGGCCGCCATGCTGCCCAACATCCCCGAGATGCTTGAGTGCCACTTTGGCGTACCCATGCTGGGGGCGGTGCTGAATGCTCTGAATACCCGTCTTGATGCCAGCGCCATCGCCTTCATGCTGGAACACGGCGAGGCCAGGGTGCTGATTGCTGACCGGGAGTTTGGTGGAGTGATCCGTGAGGCGCTTGGCCAGCTCGAGAACCCGCCGCTGGTGATTGATGTTGATGACCCGGAATACGGACAGGGCAACGCGGTCAGTGAGCTTGGTTACGAAGCTTTCCTCAGTGAGGGGGATCCGGAATTTGATTGGCAGATGCCAGTAGATGAGTGGCAGGCCATCTCCCTGAGTTACACCTCCGGCACCACCGGCAATCCCAAAGGGGTGGTATATCACCACCGGGGCGCCTACGAAAACGCGATGGGTAATCAGGCAGTCTGGTCCATGGGCCAGCACCCTGTGTACCTGTGGACTCTGCCGATGTTTCACTGCAATGGCTGGTGCTTCCCCTGGACCATTACAGCGTTTGCCGGTACTCACGTGTGTCTGCGAAAAGTCGAGCCAGAAAAGATACTGCAACTGATCAGTGAGCATAAGGTCAGCCACATGTGCGGCGCGCCGATTGTGCTGAATACGTTGCTTGGCGCTTCGGAAGCTGCCAAAAGGAGTTTCAGTCATACCGTCCGGGCCATGACCGCCGGTGCGGCGCCGCCAGCCAAGGTAA
This sequence comes from Marinobacter sp., assembly GCA_041688195.1. Lineage (GTDB taxonomy): Bacteria > Pseudomonadota > Gammaproteobacteria > Pseudomonadales > Oleiphilaceae > Marinobacter. Next base: position 1,346 of record JBDNIR010000221.1, on the reverse strand, counting down.
TCGAGGCGATTGAAGAGATGGGTATTTTCGTCACCCACGTCTATGGTCTGACGGAAGTCTACGGCCCGGTGACGGTGTGTGCCTGGAAAGCCGAGTGGGATGACCTGCCGGTGGAAGAGCGGGCTGCCATCAAGGCCCGCCAGGGCGTTCGCTACCACACACTGGCGGGCATGATGGTGGGTGATTCCGAAACCATGGCAGCGGTGCCGCGAGATGGTAAAACCATCGGGGAAATTTTCCTGCGCGGGAACACCGTGATGAAGGGGTATCTGAAAAATCCCGGTGCGACGGCCGAAGCCTTCCGGGGTGGCTGGTTCCACACCGGTGATCTGGCCGTCTGGCATCCGGATGGCTACGCTGAAATCAAGGACCGCCTCAAGGACATCATTGTTTCGGGGGGCGAGAACATTTCAACCATTGAGGTCGAAGACGCGCTCTACCGCCATCCGGCAGTGCTGGAGGCGGCTGTGGTTGCCCGCCCTGACGAGAAGTGGGGCGAGACGCCCTGTGCCTTTGTGACGCTGAAGCCGGACGCAGACGAAGTGTCAGAGCAAGACATCATCGACTTCTGCCGTCAGAAGCTGGCGAAGTTCAAGGTACCGAAAACCGTCGTATTCAGCGATCTTCCGAAAACCTCAACGGGTAAAATCCAGAAGTTTGTACTCCGTGATGAGGCCAGAAAGCTCTGACGCAGACGAACGTGCCGGTACCCTGGACTGCTACAACTACGGATGACGCCGACTTAATTAAGCGCTAATCTGGCGGGGTCTGGAACCTGTTTCCATTTCTCCAAGGCATCTGACGTGCGCGATACCCTCCAAGGCTCTTACTACAGGTTTCATGCCCGCTTGGCACCCGTTGCCATAACAGGGCTGGTGCTTTTACTGGCTGTTTGCCTGGGCGGTGTTGGCGGATTTTTCAGTTATCAGTTGTCCAGTCATGTTGGAGAATCCGGCCCTGAGTCTCATGGACTTCAAGGTGACCAACTCTTCTCACTGGTGCGTCACCCGGAGCTCCTGGGGCGGGCGGAAAACCTCAGTCCTCAGTCTGATAAACCCCTGAAAGCGTCTGGCGACGAATTTGTTTGCTCGCCCATCACGGTCGGCGCCCGCCTGATTGTTGCATTAATTGAACCAACTATTTTTATCAACCTGCCTGTCATCGTCACGCAGGTTGCATCGCCCCAGCAACCCCGAGCTCCACCCAAAGCCCGCTCTGTCTGACTTCACAAAACTCCGTCCGGTTTACCGGCGAAAAGATGATTCGTGAAACAGTAGCCGTTACTTTTGATAGCGGCTTCAAGAGGGCAAAGCATGAAGCACTTTCGTGTCCGGGCGCTGGCTTAT
>JBDNIR010000220.1:0-4639 GCA_041688195.1 Marinobacter sp. | reverse complement strand
GGTTTGCCCATTACCTGAGTGTCCCCCTCTATATCGAGCAAGTCGTCCTGAACCTGAAAAGCCAGCCCGAGTGCGCGGGCATAAGTGGTCAGGTGCGCCAGCGTGGCGTCTTCGATGCTGGCGTCAGTAAGTGCTCCGATACGTACGCTGGCCTCGATCAGAGCCCCGGTTTTCAGGCGGTGCATGGTTTCCAGCTGGGTCAGGGTCAGGGTTTGGCCGACGGCGTCCAGATCAATGGCCTGACCACCTACCATGCCCTGATGACCACTGGCGGTGGCAAGCTCACGTATCATGCGGAGCTTTGTCTGGTCGGTCAGATCCGGCGCGAGAGAAAGCCATTCAAATGCCAGGCTCTGAAGGGCATCGCCCGCGAGAATCGCGGTTGCCTCGTCAAAAGCGATGTGCGTTGTTGGCCGGCCCCGGCGCAATTCGTCATTGTCCATCGCTGGCAGATCGTCGTGAACCAGCGAATAAGCGTGTATCAGTTCGATGGCACACGCTGGCACCCGGGCCCGCTGGGCGGTCTGATCAACCACCAGGGCCGCACCAATACACAGGGCCGGACGGATGCGCTTGCCGCCGCCGAGTACGCTGTATAGCATGGCTTTCTGCAGCGCCTCTGAGGACTGGCCGCCGGAATGGAGTCTTCGTTTGAGCTCGGTATCAACTTCTGTTCGGCAGCGGTCAATAAAGCTGCCATCGGGTGTTAATGTGGGCATCAGGCTGTGGTATCCGGGTTGAAGGGGCGTGTCTCCAGTTCACCGTCATCACGCTGGATCAGCTGTTCGACCCGCTGTTCGGCGGATTTCAGCGCCTGCTGGCACTCGCGGGTCAGCCTCACCCCCCGCTCAAAGGCCGACAGTGACTGCTCCAGCGACAGCTCGCCCTGTTCCAGGTCCCGGACCAGGGCTTCCAGCTCATTGAGCGACTTTTCAAAGTCTGAGATGGAGCTTGCACTTGTCTGCTCGGCCATGGTGTTGGACCTCCGGTGGTTGCACGGTTTGGGCGGAAGTATAACAGAGGCTGTAGCTTAAAAAGACTGTCTGGCGCCGATTCAGCTATCCTGTAGATGAGTAGTTTGTAATACAATCGGGCTGACGCCAGCAGAAATCAGGAGCCAACAATGTGGGATGGTGAAGACCGACGGCAGTTCTACCGGGTGACCGATCGGGTGGCCCTGCGATATACCCGTTTGCGGGACGAAGCAGCGGTGGCATCTGCGCAGGCAAGGTTGTCGCTGCACAATCGGCTGTCGGCTCTTGATCGGGAACTGGCCCATGAGCTGTCAGCTTTGGCTGCGCAGTCACCCCGGACATATCATGTCGCAAAGCTGATCAACGAGAAACTTGCCATGGTGATGTCCGCGCTCGATCTGAAAGAGTATCCCGATGACGCCACCTTGAAACCGCTGGATATTAATATTAGCGCCAGCGGTCTGGCGTTTGAGGTGGATGAGTGGGTAAAGGCGGGTGAGCGCCTTCGAATTGACCTCTTGTTCTTCCCGGAAGCGGAGCATTTTAGCGCCATCGTGAAGGTGCTCAGTTCGGATACTATTGATGAAGGATACCGATTACGAACTGAGTTTGAACAACTCCCGGAGAGCGATCGGGAGCGCCTTATCCGCCATATCCTCAGTGTCCAGTCACGAAATCTTCGCCAGCGCCGTCACCCACCACCCAACTGAACTGAAGCCGCCCTTCGTTCCGACTTTCCGGGCCCCAGGACTGCTCAGTCACCACCACCCTGCCCATGACATCGACCGTGGCTACGGTCGTTGCCCGGGTGCCGTATTCCCGGCCGGTAATAAACGGAGAGGAAAGCATGCGTTCCAGCTCGATACCCACACCTGTATCCGGCAGGCAGTGATCCGGTGCGGTACGGGTATCCTGCATTTGTTCGATCAGCACATCATGTAACTGACGGGTGTGGTGACAATCGGTTTGTGCAAGCGTTTGCCCGATGGCGTCCCGTAATTTCAGGAGTTTCGGCCATGGGCTTTGCAGTAGATGATTGCTCAGGCCATACAACCCACGATGAAGATTCCGGCCAATCGATGTGTCCCGGTTGCTGTAATAGTGGCCGCCCCGGGTGGTCAGACTGAGAAGGTTGAAGCCCGCATAATCGTTGCCCGAGCGTTCCAGGTATTGCTCAACCTGCACCGCAGACTCTGTCAGTGCCATCAGCGGCAATGCGCCCCGGGAAATACTTCCGGCTTGAGCCCCGCCTTCACGCACATTGGTGACGGCGCTGATATGCCCGCCTTTCGACACCGCAAGCCAGGTCCCACCGGAGGCCAGGTCCCGGCCGGCCAGAACGTCGGGCTCTTCCCACCAGTGCATGGGCGCGGTGGGCCGCTGGTGGAACTCGTCCCTGTTTGCCGTCACCACTAGTGGAAACTGAGGGTGACCACCCACGGAAAATACGATCAAACACATAATCCCTACCTTCTGGTGGACGCTAGATGCCTCGCAGCGCGACGAGCAGAACCACCTGGAATAGCTCAGAGTGGTGATAATCCCGCCAGCGCTTGTGTATCATAGCGCCTTTATTTTGACTTGGCGGAAACGTCCATGACACTGCTGTTAATGACCGCATTTTACCTGATATTGGGTGCGTTCGCTGGCGTGCTAGCCGGTCTTTTCGGCATTGGCGGCGGACTCATCATTGTGCCGGTGCTGATCGTCAGCTTCGACTTGCAGAATCTTGCAGTGGGTGTTGCCCCTCATCTGGCCGTCGGGACGTCCCTGGCCACTATCATCTTTACATCCATCAGCTCGATTCGCTCTCATCATTTAAGGGCGGCAGTACGCTGGGATATTTTCCGACCAATGGTCCTGGGTATTCTTGCCGGCGCCGCGCTAGGTGCCTGGACTGCTTCTTTATTATCCGGTGCGGCACTGGAATTAATTATCGGAATTTTTGTCATCCTGGTGGCTCTTAAAATGCTGTTCAACACGGGGCCTGAGCCCGGCCGGTCGGTGCCGGGGCCATTGGGGCTGGCGGGCGTGGGCGCAGGTATTGGTTGGGTATCGGCTATTTTTGGTATTGGCGGTGGCACGTTAACGGTGCCTTTTCTGAGCTGGTGCAACGTCCGCATGCAACATGCCATCGGAACCGCTGCTGCCTGCGGTTTACCAATTGCGGCAGCGGGCGCGGCGACGAACGTGGTGGCCGGTTGGCAGCACCCGGCTTTGCCAGAGTATAGTGTTGGCTTTATTTACCTGCCGGCGCTACTGGTCATTGCTGTTGCCAGTGTCCTGTTTGCGCCCCTTGGGGCTGCGCTGGCTCACCGGCTCGACGCACTGTTATTGAAACGTATTTTCGCTATGCTGCTGATCGTGCTTGGCATCCATTTTCTGATCTGATCTGATCTGAACTGAGAGTCTGTTTATGCTTCGTCATCCTGAATTCGACCCGGTTGCCATATCCCTTGGCCCGCTAAAAGTTCACTGGTACGGCCTGACCTATCTGGTCGGCTTTCTGGTGGGTTGGTGGCTGGGACGTCTGCGAGCTCGAAAACCTGGTTCGCCGGTCACAGAGGAACAGATGGGCGACCTGCTGTTTTATATTGCGCTCGGCGTGATATTGGGTGGGCGGTTTGGCTATGTGATTTTCTACAATTTTGACCAGTTTCTTGCTGATCCGCTCTGGTTGTTGCGGGTTTGGGAGGGCGGCATGTCCTTTCACGGCGGCTTGATCGGCGTGATGCTGGCGTTCTGGTGGTTTGGCCGTAAAATTGGTCGTAGCTTTTTCCAGATTGCGGATTTCGTTGCGCCCCTCGTGCCGGTGGGTCTGGGTGCTGGGCGGATTGGCAACTTCATCAACGGTGAGCTTTGGGGCAAGCCGACCGACGTGCCTTGGGGTATGGTGTTTCCGCAAGCACAGGATACCTTGGCACGACACCCTTCCCAGCTGTATCAGTTTGCCCTGGAAGGGGTGCTGTTCTTTGTTCTGCTTTGGTGGTTTTCATCGAAATCCCGACCGCGAATGGCGGTGAGCGGTTGCTTCCTGTTGCTTTATGGTATTTTTCGGTTTGTGGTGGAATTTGTTCGCCAGCCGGATCCGCAACTGGGGTATCTGGCGTTCGACTGGCTCACCATGGGGCAGGTTTTATCCTTCCCGATGATACTGGCCGGATTGGTGATGATTGTTTTCGCATACGGGAAAGACGTTAGATGAAAGCCTACCTGGAGCTGATGAAAGACGTTGTCGATAACGGTATGGATCGCGGAGATCGTACCGGCGTGGGCACCCGTTCGGTGTTTGGTCGTCAGGTCCGTTTTAATCTGGCCGACGGTTTTCCGCTGGTAACCACCAAGAAAATTCATTTACGCAGTATTATTTACGAGCTGCTCTGGTTCCTGGCAGGTTCCACAGATAACCGCTGGCTGCAGGAACGCAAAGTCAGTATCTGGAATGAATGGGCGTTGGAGGACGGTGACCTTGGCCCCATATACGGCAAGCAGTGGCGTAGCTGGCAGTGTCCGAATGGTGATGTGGTTGACCAGATTCAGGACGTTATTCAGCAGATCAGGACCAATCCCAATTCCCGAAGGCTGATTGTGTCGGCCTGGAACCCGGCTGAACTGTCAGACGAGTCCATCAGCCCCCAGGCCAATGTTAAAGCAGGCCGGATGGC
>JBDNIR010000219.1:0-17279 GCA_041688195.1 Marinobacter sp. | reverse complement strand
CGGAGCACTACTTCGAACAGAATCAGCTTTTCCATTGTGTGGCCGCACGCCAGTTGCATGGGGAGTTACGCAATGTCCTGAAGTACGCTGGCGCCATGAGCAACGACACCACCATCGGAGTCGAACACTTTCCGGCCCTGTTTGGCGAGGCCATGGCAACGACCCTGTCACCGGCCACAGAACCGGATGACCCGCCATTGTGCATCCGCACCCGGGAACAGAGGTTGATTGATGCCGCCATGCGGGAAACCGGCGGCAAGGTGACGGCGGCGGCCCGGCTGCTGGAGATCAGCCGGGCAACGCTATACTGGTGCTTGAAGGATTAGTATTCCGTCCGGCTAATTCGTTAATCTACCGGGTGACGCTGGCGCCTCCGGCCAAGGCGCCAGGCCCAACTCCTCCACAAATGCGGTAATCCCCGCCAACGTCTCCCCGGGGCAATCCTGGTGGGGAGCGTGACCGCAGTTGTCCAGCCACAGGGTCCGGCGGGGCACCCGCGCCCGGGCCTCGATGCTCTCCAGTTGGGCGGCAGTGCCGTACTGGTCGTCGCGGCCCTGAATCAACAACAGCGGGCAAGGCACGCCAGCAATGAAGCCTTCCAGGTTCCAGGCCACAAAACCGGGATCCAGCCAGGCGTCGTTCCAGCCCCGGAAAGCCACATCCACATCCCGGTGATGACGTCCGAGCTTTTCACGCAGGCGGGTATCGGGATCATCAAAGGCGGTTCTGGCCTCGCGGATACTGTCCAGGCACATGGGTTCGGTGAACACGTGGGGCGCCGTCAGCACTGCGCCCCGTATCCGGGGGTCACCCTGGGTGGCGGCATGGATCAGGGCAATGGAAGCGCCGTCACTGTGCCCTACCAGAATCGCAGTCTGGATATTGGCCTGATCAAGCACCCGTGGCAGCACATCACGCGCCTCGTCATGCATGTAGGTTAGGAGGCGGGGCAGCGTCACTGGATCCGAGTGGCCATAGCCGGCACGACTGTATACCAGCACGCCGCAGCCGGTGCGTTGCGCCAGGGCTGCGGGAAAATCCTTCCACAGGCTGACACAGCCCAGGCCCTCATGGAGCAGCACCAGTGTCGGCGCCTGATCCGGCGCCGCACCGTGCCAGCAGGCCTCCAGACTCCTGCCGGCAACTGTGAAAGTCAGGGGTTGTGCTGTCATGAAATCAGCTCCAGCGCTGCCTCACGCAGTTTGAAGCGCTGGATCTTGCCAGTGGCGGTCTTGGGCAGTTCCTCGACAACCTGAATCCAGCGGGGGTACTTCCACAGTTCGATACGCTCCCGCACGAAGGTCTTCAGGGCCGCTTCCATCTCATCTGTCCCGGTCTCGACGTTGTCTTTAAGCACCACATAGGCCATGGGTTTGAGGTTGCCGGACTCATCGGCGCGGGCCACCACCGCCGCCTCCAGCACCGAAGGATGCTCCATCAGGGTGGATTCCACTTCAAAGGGCGAAACCCAGTTACCACCGGATTTGAACATGTCGTCGCTGCGGCCGCAGTAGAAGTAGCGCCCCTCAGTGTCCTGATAGTACTTGTCACCGGTATAGGTCCAGCCATCCACAAAGGTGGCCTGGCTTTTGGCGGGCCGGTTCCAGTAGCTCCTGGCTGAACTGGGGCCCCGCACCAGCAGTTCGCCGATCTCCCCCCGGGGCACGGGCTCGCCGGCTCCGTCCACCAGTCGCAACTGATAGCCCGGCACAGCACGGCCGGAACAGCCATAGTTCATGTCACGGGGCTGATTACTGAGAAATATGTGCAGCATTTCCGTAGAGCCCACACCGTCCAGAATCGGTGAGCCGAAGCGCCTGTGCCAACCCTGGGCCACTTCTCCCGGTAACGCCTCCCCCGCCGAGATGCTGCGACGCAGGGCAGCAGATCCGGGCCGTCGGGCCAGGGGTTCGCTGCCAAGCAGTGCGGCATAGAGGGTGGGAACCCCACAGAACAGCGTGGGCTGGTGCTGCTCCAGATGGTCCATGGCCACCTCCGGTGTGGGCCGGCCATCGTAATAGATGGCGGTTGCACCGACGGCGAAGGGAAAGGTCATGCCATTGCCCATGCCGTAGGCGAAAAACAGCTTGGCAACGGAAAAAATGCGGTCATCCCGGTTGATCTCCAGCACTCCCCGACCATACAGCTCCGCCACCCAGAACAGGCTGGCATGATGATGGGGCACCCCCTTGGGGTTGCCGGTGGAGCCGGATGAATAGAGCCAGAAGGCGACGTCGTCACGGTGTGCCGGATGGCTGCCGGCCCGGGGCGTTGCCACCGCCAGTTCCGCTTCCCAGTGGTGGTGGTCAGCGACAGGCTGTCCCACCACAATGACATGCTCCAGGTGGGGGAGTTCGCCCAGAAAGGGTTCGAATCGCTCCAGCAGCGGTGCCTCCACAATCAGCACCCGGACCTCACAGTCGTCCAGGATGTAACGGTAATGGTCCTCGGTAAGCAGCGTGTTGAGGCACACCGGTACGATGCCACTTTTCAGGGCACCCCAGAAAACGGTGGGATACTCGATGCTGTCCAGCAGAGCCAGGGCTATGCGGCTGCCGGAACCGAGGTTCAGTCCTGCGAGCACACTGGCAGCGCGGCTGACCCGGTCGGCCAGATCGGCATAGGAGGTTTCGCCACTACGATCAATGACTGCGGTGTGGTCACCCCGCCCTTCGGTCAGGTGACGGTCAATGAAGTAATCCACGGCGTTGAACTGGTGCGGCACCAGATCCTGATCAACGTCGGCGGTCTGGGTGTGCTGGCTCATGTGGTACTCCTGGCATTGTTGTTCTTTTAACACCGGGCCCTGCACGTGGGCCTGATGAGGGCGTGCGGGTGGCGACGGGTGAAATTTAATGCATTTTTTTAAAATTGATTTTTATCAAATTTGTACTATGCATTATAGTGCAGTCACTGATGCAGGCAACCTTCTTTTGACTTGGCCTCCCGGGGAAATTTCCCGTTGCCATTCTTCCCGGAAAGCTTTCGAAGCAGGAGCCCTCTGAACCAATAGTGCACTTTAGTTCTTGACCTTTGTCAATTCTGCACTATAATTCATTCGACTGGAAGGCTAACCGGCGGCGTCACACCCGCTCCGAAGCGGCCCAATCCGAACCTGCAAGAAGAACAATGTTAAGGCGGCTCCCATGATCGATTTTCAGACATCCCCCGACCACTATCGCCACTGGCAGATCACCTTCGACGGCCCCATCGCCCGGGTTGCAATGGCTGTGGACGAAAACAGCGGCCTGTTTGAAGGCTATCAGCTGAAGTTGAACTCCTACGATCTCGGGGTTGATATCGAACTTTACGATATCGTCCAGCGGTTGCGCTTCGAGCATCCGGAAGTGAAGACCGTGGTGCTGTGTTCCGCCAATGACAAAGTGTTCTGCGCCGGCGCCAACATCCGCATGCTGGGGGGTGCCAGCCACGGCCACAAGGTCAACTTCTGCAAGTTCACCAATGAGACCCGCAACGCCATTGAAGAGGCGTCCGCCCATTCCGGCCAGACCTGGATGTGCGCCATTGCCGGTTCTGCCGCCGGCGGCGGTTATGAGCTGGCGCTGGCCACTGACCACATTCTGCTGGTAGACGACGGCACCACCACCGTGGCGCTGCCGGAAGTGCCCTTGCTGGCTGTACTTCCGGGCACCGGCGGCCTTACCCGGGTCACTGACAAGCGCAAGGTGCGGCGGGATCGGGCCGACATCTTCAGCAGCACCGAGGATGGCATTCGCGGTGAACGCGCCCTGGAATGGCGCCTGGTGGACGAGCTGGCGCCGTCTTCCCGCTTCGCCGAAGCGGTCGAAACCCGGGCTCAGGCCTTGGCACAGCGTTCGGACCGGCCCGACAATGCCACCGGCCCCACACTAACCCCGTTGCAGCGCTCCATCACCGACAGCGGTATCGAATACTCGCTGCTGAGCGTAGCCATCGAGCCCGCCAAGCGCACCGCCAGCCTCACCCTCCGGGGTCCGGCCGCACCGGCACCAGCGGACGCGGAAGCCGCCCAGGCCCAGGGTGCCGGGTTCTGGCCCCTGGCCCTGGCCCGGGAACTGGATGACGCCATCCTGCACCTGCGGGCCAATGAGCCGGAGCTGGCCATCTGGCTGCTGCGCACACAGGGGGATGCCAGCGCCATCGCCGGCTATGAAACCCTGCTGAACTCCGACCACTGGCTTATGCGGGAAGTGCGGCTGTACTGGAAACGCACCCTCAAGCGTCTGGATGTTACCTCCCGCACCCTGTTTACCCTGATCGAGCCTGGCAGCTGCTTCAGCGGCATGCTGGCGGAACTGGTGTTCGCCGCCGATCGCAGTTACATGTTCGAAGGCCAGAGTGAGGATCATGATATCCCCGCTCCGCGCCTGGGACTCAGCGCCATGAACTTTGGCCCGCTGCCCATGAGCAATGACCTCACCCGCCTGGCCACCCGTTTCCTGGGGGAGCCGGAGAGCCTGAAAAACGCAGAATTACTGGTGAACGAACCCCTGCTGGCGGAAGCCGCCCTGGAGGCGGGCCTGATCACCGAGATGTTTGATGACATCGACTGGGAAGAAGAACTGCGCATTCTGGTGGAGGAGCGTGCCAGCCTGTCACCGGATGCCCTCACCGGCATGGAGGCGAACCTCCGTTTTGCCGGACCGGAAACCATGGAAACCCGAATATTCGGTCGACTCACCGCGTGGCAGAACTGGATATTCCAACGACCCAACGCGGTCGGCAAGGACGGTGCCCTGCAGCTTTATGGCACCGGAACTCGAGCTAACTTCAATTTCGAAAGGGTGTAAGCCATGACTCTCAGTACCGAAAAACTCAACCAGGTCTCCGCACAGGTCGATTACGATGACCTGATTCCCAACAACGTCGACCTGTCCAGCGACCGCCGTCTGCAGAAGGCCCTGGAAGCCTGGCATCCCGGTTACATCGACTGGTGGATGAGCATGGGCCCCCAGGACTTCCAGGACGTGGAAGTCTATCTGCGCACCGCCGTTGGCGTTGATCCCAAGGGCTGGGCCAAGTTCGGTTACGTCAACATGCCTGACTACAGGTGGGGCATACTGCTGGCGCCCAAGGAAGAAGGACGCACCATTTCTTTCGGCAAGCACAAGGGTGAGCCGGTATGGCAGGAAGTGCCCGGCGAGTACCGCGCCATGCTGCGACGCCTGGTGGTGATCCAGGGGGACACCGAGCCTGCTTCCGTGGAGCAACAGCGCCATCTGGGCAAGACCGCGCCATCCCTGTACGACTTGCGCAACCTGTTCCAGGTCAATGTCGAGGAAGGCCGGCACCTGTGGGCCATGGTCTACCTTCTGCACAAGTACTTTGGCAAGGACGGCCGGGAAGAGGCGGAAAACCTCCTGGCCCGCACCTCCGGCGACGAAGACAAGCCCCGCATGCTGGGAGCCTTCAACGAAGAGACCCCGGACTGGCTGTCGTTCTTCATGTTCACCTACTTCACCGACCGCGACGGCAAGATGCAGCTGGAGTCCTTGGCCCAGTCCGGCTTCGACCCCCTGTCCCGGACCTGCCGTTTCATGCTGACAGAAGAAGCCCATCACATGTTTGTGGGGGAGTCCGGTATCAGCCGGGTCATCGAACGCACCTGCACCGCCATGAAGGAAGCCGGCATCACCGACCCCACGGGTGTGGATGCGGTACGCAAGCTGGGGGTGATCGACCTGCCCATGCTGCAACGCAAGATGAACTTTCACCTGTCCGTGACTCTGGACCTGTTCGGCAATGAGATCTCCACCAATGCTGCGGCCGCCTATGAAGCCGGCATCAAGGGCCGTTACCACGAGACCAAGATCGACGATGACCATCGCCTCCACAATGACAGCTACGAGGTCCTGAAAGTGGTCGACGGCAAACTGACCATGGTCCAAGAAGGTGCTCTCAGTGCCATCAACGCGCGCCTGCGGGATGCCTACATCGAGGATGCCGCCGGCGGGGTAAAGCGCTGGAACAAGCTGATCAGCAAGGCCGGCTTCGACTTCGAACTGACCCTGCCCCACGTCGCCTTCAACCGCCAGATCGGCGAGTTCAGCGGCATTTCGGTATCACCCGCCGGTGAGGTAGTGGATGCGGCGACCTTCGAAGCCAATCGCAACACCTGGCTGCCCACCGAGTCCGATCTCGGGTACCTCAAGCCCCTGATGGTGCCGGTCACGGAGCAGGGCCAGTACGCCAACTGGATTGCGGCTCCCAAGGTTGGTATCGATAATCAGCCCGGCGATTTCGAATACGTCAAGCTGGCCAGCTGATACCCGGGCCCCGTGCCACCAGGCGCGGGGCCCGCAGGGCAGCCGGCTGCAATGTCCAGGAGTCATCATGACAGCATTGCGACAACATCTGATTGATCCCGAAATCTGTATTCGCTGCAATACTTGCGAAGAAACCTGCCCCGTTGACGCCATCACCCACAATGAGGACAACTACGTGGTGGATGCGGACAAGTGCAACTATTGCATGGACTGCATTTCCCCCTGCCCCACCGGTGCCATCGACAACTGGCTCATGGTCAGCGAGGCCTACACTCTGGAAGACCAGTTCGAGTGGGATGAACTGCCGGAAGAAACTCTCGATGACAGCAATGACGATGGCACCGCGGTGGCCGACAGCGAGGCCAGCGAACTGCTGGAGCAGGCCCATGCCGGCGCGCGGGCGGTGCCACCGACAACCGCGTCCGAGCCCAGAATCAACGTCTACAGCCGTGACCAGCCGGCACGGGCCCGGGTGGTCGGCAACTACCGCATAACCGGAGCTGAGACCGAATCCGACATCCGCCACATCGTGCTGGATTTCGGCAGTCTGGGGTTTCCGGTGCTGGAGGGCCAGAGTATCGGCATTCTGCCACCGGGTGAAACCGCTTCGGGCAAGCCCCACACCATGCGACTGTATTCCGTGGCCAGCCCCCGGGACGGCGAACGTCCCAACCACAATAACCTGTCCCTGACGGTAAAAAGGGTGGATGACGGGGTAGCGTCGAATTATCTCTGTGATCTGGATAAAGGCACCGAAGTGCGGGTCATTGGGCCCTTTGGTGATTCTTTCCTGATGCCCAACCACCCCGAAGCCAACATCATCATGATCTGCACCGGCACCGGCTCCGCGCCCTTTCGCGCCATGACCGAGCGCCGGCGGCGGCTACAGGCCACTGCCGGCGGACGCCTAGTGCTGTTCTTCGGGGCCCGGACCCAGGAGGAACTGCCCTACTTCGGCCCCCTGAACAAACTTCCGGAAGCACTGATCCACAAGGAACTGGTGTTCTCCCGCCGTCCCGGCGCCGACCGGGAATACGTCCAGGACCGGATGCTGCAGTGCAGTGATCTGCTTGGGCCTCTTTTGGCTGAAAGCGAAACCTACATTTACATCTGCGGCCTCAAAGGCATGGAAGCGGGTGTGGAGGCATCTCTTGACACCATAGCCCAGGCCCATGGACTGAACTGGTCAACAATACGCAGTGAGTGGCAACGGGAGGGCCGCTACCATGTGGAAACCTATTGATCTGAAACAACAACAACCGAAATAACTGGAGCAAACAATGAAAACAACAAAACTCAAGAACACCCTGCTGGCCATGGTCGGCACTACTGCACTGGCCGCCGGAGTGCCGGCCCAGGCCGCTGATCAGGACCCGGTCAAGCTGGGCTTGATGCTGCCCTATTCCGGCACTTACACAGCCCTGGGAGAAGCCATTACCAATGGCATGAAGCTGGCCATACAACAGAACGGCAATAAGCTTGGTGGGCGCAACGTGGAATACGTGACCCTGGATTCGGAAGCCGCCCCGGCGCGGGCGCCCCAGAACATGAGCAAACTGGTGAAGGGCGACAATGTGGATTTCGTCATTGGACCGGTGCACTCCGGTGTTGCCATGGGCATGCTGCGGGTGGCGAAACAGACCGACGCCATCATGATCATCCCCAACGCCGGCCTGGCGGCGGCCACCAACGATCTCTGCGGCCCCAACATCTTCCGCACCTCCTTCAACATGTGGCAGAACGCCTATCCCATGGGCAAGGTGGCCTATGACCGCGGCCATCGCAAAATTGTCACCATGACCTGGGACTATTCCGCGGGCCAGGAAGACATCGCCGGCTTCAAGGAATCCTTCGAGGCCGCCGGCGGTGAGATTGTGGAACAGATCTGGGTGCCTTTTCCCGGCACTGAATTCCAGTCCTATCTGACCCAGATTGCCAGCATAAAACCGGATGCGGTCTACACCTTCTTCGCCGGTGGCGGCGGGGTCGCCTTTGTGCGGGATTACGCCGCGGCGGGTCTGAAAGAGAGCATTCCCCTGCTGGGCTCGGGCTTTCTGACCGACGGCAACCTGGCGGCCCAGGGCGAGGCCGCGGAAGGTGTTCTGACCACCCTGCACTACTCCGAAACCCTGGACACCGACACCAACAAGCGCTTTGTGAAAGAGTACAACGACGCCTACGGCGTCAACCCGGACACCTATTCGGTGCAGGGCTATGATGCCGGCCAACTGCTGGTCCAGGCCATGGCCTCGGTCCACGGTGACACCAGTGACCGCAAAGCCCTCACCGATGCCATGGGCAGTGTCGAACTGGACAGCCCCCGGGGCCCGATGAGCTTCTCCAAATCCCACCATCCGGTACAGAACATCTACCTGCGAGAAGTGAAGGATGGTCGCCACGAAGTGGTCAGCATCGCCGCCTCCCAGCTGGAAGCACCGGACAGCAACTGTTCCATGTAACCCCTATCGCTCCCCGGCATCCTTGCCGGGGAGCGAGCCTCGGAGGATCCCATGGATCTGGCCTTTTTCTTCATACAGATGCTCAATGGCATCCAGTATGGGTTGCTACTGTTTCTGATTGCCAGTGGCCTTACGCTGGTGTTTAGCATTATGGGGATCATCAACCTGGCCCATGGCGCCATGTACATGATCGGCGCCTACCTGGCTTTTGACCTGACCCAGCGGCTGGGTAATTTCTGGCTCGCCCTGGCTGCGGCCATACCCATTTCCATTGTTCTGGGGCTGGTAATCGAACGCCTGTTCCTGGACACACTGTACCGGCGCGATCACCTCTACCAGGTGCTGCTCACTTTTGGCCTGATCCTGGTCTTCAATGAAATCCAGCGCATTCTCTGGGGTGGCGATGTCCACAGTGTCGCCATTCCGGAACCCTTTACCGGCAGCATCCAGCTTACCGACAACCTGCAGTATCCGGTCTACCGGCTCTTTGTGGGGGCGGTGTGCCTGGCTCTGGCGGGTGCCATCTACTGGGTGATCCGTCACACCCGGCTGGGCATTTACATCCGCGCCGGCGCGGTCAACCGCGATATGGTGGAAGGCGTGGGCATCAACGTGCGCACCCTGTTCACTGTCATCTTCAGCGTGGGGGTAGGCCTGACCGCCTTTGCGGGCATGCTGGCGGCACCCATTACTTCGGTGGCCCCGGGCATGGGCGACAGCATTCTCATCACCTGTTTTGTGGTGGTGGTCGTCGGCGGCATCGGCTCCATCAAGGGCGCCTTCTGGGGTGCCCTGCTGATCGGCATTACCCAGACCTTTGGCCCGGTGCTGATCCCCAGTCTGGCCAGCGTGCTGATGTACCTGATCATGGCGGCCGTGCTTCTGGTCCGACCCCGCGGCCTGTTCGCCTGAAGGAGACTTTGATGCTGCACACCTATCCCACCCGGGTCTGGATACTGCTGGCAACACTGTTGCTGGTGTTGCTGACCTATCCCCTCTGGAGCCCCACCCTGCTGGGCAACCAGAGCGACTTCTTTATCGAGAAACTGACTCTGATCCTGATCATGGCGCTGTTTGCCGTCAGTCTTGACCTGCTGGTTGGTGTGGTGGGACTCACCAGCCTCGGTCACGCCCTTTTCTTCGGCCTTGGTGCCTACACCCTGGCGCTGGCCAGCCCCGACTTCAGTGCACCATCACTGTGGTGGATGCTGCCGCTGGTGATGGGGGTGTCCGCCCTGGCCGCCCTGCTGGTGGGCATACTGGTGCTGCGTACCAGCGGCATTTTCTTCATCATGACCACCCTCGCTTTTGGCCAGATGCTGTATTTCTTTGTCAGCCTCTCCAGTGCCACCGGCGGCTCCGACGGCATGTTCATCATGTTCCGGCCTTCCGTGACCCTGGGGGAGACCGTGCTGCTGGATCTGGGCAATCCCATGACATTCTTTTACTTCTGCCTGGTGCTTCTGCTGGCCAGCTATGGTTTTCTGCGTTGGCTGACCCGCTCACACTACGGCCAGGTCCTCGATGGCATCCACGATAACGAGGACCGCATGCGGGCACTGGGTTATGCCACTTTCCATTACAAGCTGACGGCATTTGTCATCAGCGGAGTGCTGGCATCGGTGGCGGGTATGCTGGCGGCCATGCAATACGGCTTCGCCAATCCGGCCCAGGCGGAATGGCACCTGTCCGGAGTGGTGCTGATGATGGTGATTCTGGGGGGTATGGGCACTCTGTTCGGCGCGGTGCTGGGTGCTTTCACTTACGAACTGCTGCAGTTCCTGTTTGAGCACCTCACCCAGCACTGGCAACTGCTCATGGGGCTGACCATCATCGGCGCGGTGTTGGTGCTACCCAAAGGCATTGCCGGGTTACTGATCAACCCACCCAGTCTGACGGCCTGGCGCCGCCAACGGTCACGGCCGCGAGTGAGCCCGGCTCTGGAGGTCAAGGTACCGGCCGCCACAACGCAGAAGGAGACGTGAGCATGACCCCGACACCACTGCTGTCCACCCACGGCCTGACTCGAAGCTTCGGCGGACTGGTGGCCGTCAACAACGTCAGTATCGACTTCCAGCCGGGCCAGGTACACGCCATTCTGGGCCCCAACGGCGCCGGCAAGAGCACCCTGATCAACCTGTTGTCCGGTGAGCTGCCGCCTTCCTCGGGACAGATCGAATTCCGCAGCCAGGGTATCCACGGACAGGCCGCCCACCGCATTGCCAGGCTGGGTATCGGACGCAGCCACCAGAAGACCAGCATCTTCCCACGGCTCAACTGCCTGCATAACTGTGAACTCGCCGCCCGCGCCAACATGGGGGGAGTCTGGGGCAGCATGCGCAGCCGGGCAACCGCGCGGGAGGTGACCGACCGCGCCCGGGAAGCCCTCGACGAGTGCGGCCTCGCGGACCAGGTCCATACTCTGGCCAGTGCCATGAGTTACGGTGAGCAACGCCAGCTCCAGATCGCCATGGTGCTGGCCACACGTCCATCGCTGATGCTGCTGGATGAGCCCATGGCCGGCATTGGTCGGGAAGAGAGCCAACAGGTCACGGCCCTGCTGAAGCGTCTTTCGGACCAGTACACCCTGGTGCTGATCGAACACGACATGGACTCGGTGTTCGCCCTCGCCGAACACATCACCGTCATGGTGGAGGGCTCCGTGCTTGAGTCCGGGCCTACCGCCGCCATCCGCGCCAGCGAACAGGTACGGGATGTCTACCTGGGTCGTTGATTATCCTACTGGAGAAGGCCATGGCCGCTATTACCCCCCCCGCACCGGCACTAATCGAGGTCCGGGATCTGCATACCTACTACGGCGACAGCCACATCCTGCACGGGGTCAACCTGAGTCTGGGCGCCGGTGAGACCCTGAGCCTGATCGGCCGCAACGGCATGGGCAAGACCACCACCATCAAGTCAATTCTCGGTTTTGTGCCCCCGCGCCAGGGCCAGGTCAGCATTGATGGCCATAGCACAGCCCGCCAGCGGCCCTGGAAGGTGATCCGCCAGGGCATCGGCTATGTGCCCGAGGGCCGGGGCATCTTCCGCGGGGTATCGGTGCGGGAGCACCTGATCATGGCGGCGCGACCGGGACTGGACGGGCACCAGCACTGGACCCTGGAGCGGGTACTGGACAGCTTTCCCCGGCTGGGCCAACGTCTTCACCACGATGGCGCCCTGCTGTCCGGTGGCGAACAACAGATGCTGTCCATTGGCCGCGCCCTGATGACCAACCCCCGGATGATGATCCTGGACGAAGCCACGGAAGGTCTGGCGCCGCTGATCCGGGAGGAGATCTGGAAGATCATCCGCACCATCAAACAATCCGGCATCGCCAGCATTGTGGTGGACAAGAATATCGATAATCTGCTGGATATTGCCGACCGTCATGTTCTGCTGGTCAAGGGCGAAGTAGTATTCGAAGGCTCAAGCCAGCAGCTGCGGGACGCTCCCGACCTACTCGAAACCCATATGGGTATGGGATAATGCATTCCCGGAGCAACCGAACCCCCGCCTAACCGAAAGATTGCAAGGAGTTCCATGAAATTTGAAGCCGGTTTGAATCATCCTGAGGAACAGGATGCGGTCACAGAGCAATCCTTCACCGCCGCCATTGGCAAACGGGTGCGAGCAATCCGGGCCCGGCGCGGCATGGCCCGCAAACAGCTGTCGTCGGAGTCGGACATCTCGGAGCGTTACCTGGCCCAGGTGGAGAGCGGTCAGGCCAACACCTCCATTGTGCTGCTGCACCGTCTGGCCCGGGCGATGATGGTGCCGCTGACGGAACTGCTGCCCGGCGCCGACAGCCGCGCACTTCCCAGCAGGCTGACGGAACTGCTGCAACGGCTGTCCCCGGAACAGATGGAGGAGGCCACCAATCTGCTGACGGAACATTTCGAACCCCGCAATCCGCAGTTTGCCGGCATTGCCCTGATCGGCCTTCGGGGCGGGGGCAAGACCCAGCTGGGCCAGAAACTTGCCCGGGAGCTGGAGCTGCTCTTTGTTCGCATCCGCGAGGTTGTGGAGGATCTGGGGGGCATGAAAATGCGGGAAATCATGGCACTCGGTGGTCAGGCGGCCTTTCGCCGTCTCGAGAGAGAAGCCCTGGAGTGGACCCTGGACAACCGCCAGACCGCCATCCTGGAAGCTGGCGGCAGCCTGGTGTCGGAGCCGGAGACCTTCCAGCGTCTGCTTAACAACTACTTCACGGTCTGGGTCAAGGCCACGCCCGAGGAACATATGCAACGAGTCATTGCCCAGGGGGATACCCGTCCGATGCAGGGCAACTCCCGCGCCATGGACGACCTCAAGCAGATCCTGATCGAGCGCGAAGCGGACTACCGCAAGGCAGACTACACCCTCGACACCAGCGGACGCTCTGCCGATGACTGCTTCCGAGAACTGCTGGAAGTCACCCGTCCGGTGTACGAGGCCAGGTTCCAGCGCAGCGGCGCTCAATAGTCTCCAGGCTCAAGTAGGGAAACACCGGTAATACCTGCGCAGGCGCCAGCAGTGCCGTTACAAAGGCATCGAAGGCATCCGGCCAGCGTGCCAGTGACAGCCCCATGTAATCTCCCTGCCCCAGCACACGGAATATCCTCCGGACCTCGCCACCCAGCCGTGCCAGCGCCCGGGGCCGCCCCATGCGCGCCTTCAGCAGGGCATTGGCGGCCTGGATCAGCGCCTGCAGATAGCGGGCCGCGGTATCATCCCGGCGGCAGCCCATCCAGACCGCTTCCCAGGCCTCATGGGCTTCCCACCAGTAACCGTGATTGAACAGATCACAGCCATACAGATAATGGTTATTGTTGCGCCATTGGTCCACTACAAGAGGGTCTGCCGACGCCTCGTTCGGGAACGGATTGTGGGCCTCGGGGTGGAACCGGGGATGGGGATCCACTCCCGGGAGAAAGCCGTAGCGGGGAAACCGCCGGTCACTGTAGCGGACATGGCCAAGGCCCTGGCGCAGAAGTTCCACACGCTCCGCCAATGACTGGCTGAAGTGGCTCGCCCCGGCCATGGCGGTCAAACCGCTGCGGGCTCGAGCCGGATGGGAATGAACTTGGACACCGGGGTGTAACTGTCCACGCCAAAACTGTCCAGGGGCACCAGCGGATTGATCTCCGGATAATAGGCGACGGCCTGGCCCGCCAGCATGGCGTTGATGGCTTCCACGGTGTTGTGGCCGGGCCGCCATGGGGGCGAAAAGCCGAAATGCTGTTCCAGCGCATCGAGCCAGGCCGGCGGCGGGCGCTCATTGATACCCATGGTGCGATCACCCTGGACATTGCTGTGACCCCGCACCGGACACAGCCCCTGGCCGGGACCACCGACATTGCCCCGCAACAGTGCCATGTCGCCCCCCAGGGCAAGCCGGAAGAAGCCCGTGTTCAGCGGGGCGGAGCCGTTGGTGAGCATTTCCGTGAGTTTCTGGGGGTGCTGGAACCGCTCCAGCCCCCGCTCCCGCAGTGGATTGATACAGATCACCTGGGCGCCACGCTCCACCGCCTTGCGCAGGGGCTCCAGCCGGCGGCGGGGCCGGTATAGGGTCGGTAACGTACCTGCGGATCCTGCAGACTGCTCATGGCTGTGCTCCCATGCCCGCTGAAGCGGGATTGAATACCCGCAGATCACTGTGCCGCGGCAGATGGATCAGGTTGAGGTTGAGTTCCCGGGCCCAGCGAACGCTCAGCTCCGTGGGTGCGGACAGAGTGACGAGGGTGCCCAGGCCCGCCCACACTGCCTTCTGGATCTGCTGCAGGCTCCAGCACGGCGAATCCGGTGTCAGTAACAGGGCGGGGCACAGGGTCCACGGAAAACGCATTATAATGCATGTTATTTATGCACTATAATAGGCTTTCTTTGGACTATTCTCCAGACTCCCGGCTTCAGGTATTGATCACCGCCATGGTGATGCGGGAGATGCACACCAGTTTGCCATCCTCCGTCTCGATCCGGATTTCCCAGACCTGCGTGGAACCACCCATATGGTGAGGCCGGGCGGTACCATAAACCCAGCCAGAGGTGACGGAGCGGATGTGGTTGGCGTTGATTTCCAGGCCCACGCAGACGGTGTTGTCTTTCTTCAGACAGTGGTTGGCGCCGATGCTGCCCAGGGATTCCGCCAGCAGCACGGAAGCGCCGCCGTGAAGGATACCGAACGGCTGCACGGTGCGCCTGTCCACGGGCATCCGTGCCCGGATGAAATCATCCCCGGCTTCCAGGAACTCGATCCCCAGGACCTCCACTGCAGTATTGCGGTTGCTTTTCAGCATACCTTCAACCGTCGGGACTGTGGTCCAGATACGGGTCATTGACGGCTTATCCTTATCAGGTGCGACGTAACGAAATACGGGCATCATCAGATTACCGAATGATGCCCGTAAGGGGTCAGACCCCAATCATCCTGTTCTTTCAGTATGATATTCTGCTTTGCGGAACAGCTTAGTGAAAAAGTCGGCAACTTGCCAACAGGAATTCACACCTCATTGTTAACAAATGTCAGGACGAGAATCGGCAGGGGGACGCCAAAAACCGAAGGACCAAATTTTATTTCTACTATCAGCAGGAACGCTTACAGGAAGGCATCCTGACCACGGCGGTTTGCAGACACAAACAGGTCAGCGCAGAGAAATCGGGATAGAGGGGAGCCGTTAGGCTCCGCCCCTCCCGCCCCATCCGCACCACCCGGCATGCGGGTCCGCACCGGGCGGTTCGAGAAGTTGAGGTCATGAGAGACGCGGCACTCCCAGCCGATCGAAGTAGGCAATCGTTAGCACATTGTGGATGGCAGACCGGCTATTGCGCCACCAGCGACGGCTTAGGGCCGCCACCGATACCGTACGCCGGACGTCACCGTCCCTCGTCTGCCATAAGGCATAGCCAAGGAACCTGCGCACGTAGACGTTGCAATCATCAGCGTAACAGGCGAAGCGATGCCCCCGGCGTTCCAGTTCCTGGTCCACCTCGTCCAGCAGGACATTGGCCAGCAGCGGCGAGAGCGGACCCCTTGCGGCGTCCCCTCCACTCGCCGGATGACCACGCCGTCATCCATAATGCCCGCATTCAGATACGCTCGAACCAGCCGGATAACGCCGGTGTCGTTTACGCGTTTCTTCAGACGGTCGATCACGGTGGGAATACCCAGCTCCCGCTCGCTTCCGTCCGGTCTCGGGATGCCTACCCGTCGGACAGGCTGTGGCCGATAGGAACCCTCGAGCAATTGCTGCCGGCGGTCCGGCCAGGCCCACCTCAGGTGCTCGGATGTCTGGGCAATGTCCAGACCGTCGATACCCGCCGCTCCCTTATTGGCCTTCACGCGCGTCCATGCCCGTTGCATATTCTCTCGTGCGAACGCCTGCTCAAGCAGGCTTCGCCCTGCGCCTTTCGATTCTTGTTCATCGGCTCACGGTTTACGCTCCACGCTTCCTCTCCACGGTCGGTCACCCTTCCGCAGTTGCGCTTCACTTCGTTCGCTGTGGCCAGCTCACGGGAGGACTTGCACCTCCAAGAGTGCGCCCGTGCCGGGCGCACTAAGAAGAAGCATCACGGACGTGATTCTCACCGGACATTAAATCTTGCGTCGCGCCGAAAAAGACGTTGCCAACCCCGGAATCTCTGCTAAGACTGTATCTGACCTTGCACCTGTCGACCTGGAGAGTCCACGGCAGCGTTGTGGTGCGAATCTCCAGAGGGTCGTCCAGATTCACTCAAGCTTGCGATGGCCTGGTCAAAACTGGCCACAGGGAACTACAACCGGAGGTTTGCAACTGAAACGAAAAGCAGTCATAACGAATTGAACACAAAAATAAGCGTTACTGAGTCCAACAGAGTCCAACAATCGAGTCGATTACACAAAAACAAGGGTTAAAAAACCATGGCACAACAAAACAAAACTGCTCTGAAATCCCGCCCGCTTACAAAAGCACTGGGTACTGCATCCATCCTCAGCATGGCCATCGCCGGCGCCAGCCTCGCCAATGCCATTCAGACTGACTTCGGCGCTGAACTCAAAGCGCAGTAAGGCCTCATCGTGGAGCTGGATAAAGCACTGGGCATCCAGTGGCCGGAAGGACATGCCCACGTACATCAGCCGCGAGTAGGACAGTACGAACACCACGAAGTGCAGGGTTCGTTCCTCACCGCCGATCAACACCCCACGCAGCTCACCGGGATCCACCTGGCACTGCACCCCCGGCACATCATCCAAAATCGGTTCGTAGTAACGCATCTGGGCGGTGGCCCCTTGCTCCTTCAGGGCACGGACGTAGCGCCGGATGCTGCGGTCGGAGGCGGGGATAGTAAGAAAGCGACAGGCCTGACCCAGGCACTTTTTGGAATTCGCCGGTCGCTGGTCGCTGTCGCGCTAAAATCGCCAGTTACCCTGGACGCCAATAATGTTCGCTTAGAACGCCGAGCTAAATCGGCAGAGTGTCAGGGTGAAAGTCCCTACGAGGTAAGGCGGGCGGGCCGCCTCGTCCCCGAGTCATGCGCGACTGTCCGCAAGGGCCGCCGTGAAGTGTTGACAGGGGTGTCTGCAGGCGAAGTATCG
>JBDNIR010000218.1:0-8087 GCA_041688195.1 Marinobacter sp. | reverse complement strand
GTCACCGTGGCCAGCAGGGTCTGGCCACTGATGATACCGGCCATCAACGGCGCATCGCCGCCGAGCTGACGGGCAAGAATGTAGGCGGAAGAGGCTGTTGGTAACGCAGACAGAAGTATGGCGACCTGCAGCATCAGCCCGTCTATGCCCAACAGCAGCGCCAGGCCGGCAGTCATCAGGGGAAAGGCCACCAGTTTTGCGGTAGTGGCCACCAGGAACGGCACAGAGGCGCCTCGCAGGGCTTTCAACTGCAATCCGGCACCCACCGTCATCAAGCCAAACGGTAAAGCCAGGTCACTCAGCGGTGAAAGCATCCCGGCAACAACCGGGTGAAAGCCGATACGGAAAAAGCTCCAGATCACCCCCGCCAGGGAACCGATGATCAACGGATTGGTCGCCACTGCTACCAAAACCGGCTTGAACCTTATGCCACCCTGCCCGGCGACCAACGCAAACATCACGATGCAGAGCACGTTCAGCGTCGGCACCATCACCGCCACAGCAATGGCCATCAGAGAGATCCCGATATCGCCCAGAAGCAACCCGGAGGCAGCCAGGGCAACATAAGAATTGAAACGTATCGCGCCCTGAAACACCGACGAATAAACCGAGCCCGGCCAGCGCCAGATACACTGACATATCACCAGCACCACCGTCATCGCCCCAAGCATGGCCATGATCAGCACCGCCACCTCAAGATAGGCAGACGGCGCCAACTGCGCATTCCCCAGCTTGAATATCAGCATGGCCGGGAACAGCACGTAGTAAGTCAGGCGTTCCGCCAGAGGCCAAAAGCCCTCGCCGGGAAAGTTCCAGCGTTTAAGCAGGTAACCCATGACAATCAGGCCAAAGACTGGCACCAGGGCCTCAATCAATACCGACATGCTGCTGACTCCAAAGCACTTTTCGACTCATTAGCGGGGCATGATAGCAGTGATTGGACTTGGGGCGGACGATCCTAGAAAGTGGAGCTTTAATGTTGGTTGATAGGGCCAGCCAACTTAAAGACGATACTCATCGGGGCACTACCCTGATGGTCTTGGTAAACAACCGGACCATGGTAAGTAAACGGTGCACCTTTCCCGTTACGAAGTTTGTTCTCACGGACAAAGAGGTGAACAGATAGCCCCAGCTTTTCGTGGTCAATCAGCTCCCTGCCTCGCTTGCTTTGCGGAGTTGTGGAACGTTGGCTCTGCCAGTGGAAGGTATCTTCATCAATCCAATGATCGACGTAGCGGTGTTCTTCGATTTTTCCCTGCTTGTTCAGAGTAATCAAAAGAACATGCACTCCTGCCTCCTTCAGGAACACATGACCACTCTGCCAATTGCCCGGGTTGAAGTCAGCACCAAATAGCCCCGGAATCTCCTCTCTGGGAAATTCCTGTCCAATGGCCATATCCAGCGGATCAATAACACCATCCAACCGGGCGAAGGTACGGAACTGTTCGCTCAATTCTGGCGTCACCACAATGTCTTCGTAATCTGGGTTAGCTGCTTTCAGCACATACTGACCTGAGGACGACTTCTGAACTGTCCGCAACAGGTACTGGGTATCTCCAGCGTCATCCATCCGTTCAATAGCTAGTGTCTTGCCAGTAATTGAACCAGCCCGTTCCGGATTGACCTGTTCCAGCAGCAGATAGTCTCCGTCATAGATGGGGCGCTTACCTCCATTCATGGAGTTGCCAGCGGCCCTCGCAATAAAATGCCGGGCGGGATCGACTCGACCGTACCCCTGTCCCAATGAACGATATTCCTCTGCTTCCGCTCGGCTGGTCCGAAAGTGACCACAGGCAATCTTAAGCGAAGGAAAGAAAGGCAATTCATTGCCGCCTCGGGGGATGGGCGTAACATTGTTCGCCTGAGTAGGGTCACTCCTTGCGTCCAACCTGGCTTCGTAAGAAGCCAGGCGATAATCAATCAGCTCCTGCACCATCTGCTCAAAGGTCTCTAACTGGCCAGGCTGAATTGAAAAAGTGGGACTAAATCGGCCCTGGTCAATCTGAAACAGAGGTGGCACTTTATTGGTCCAGTGATCGACTGGATTTTTCTTCCAATACTGCTGCCACGAGGCGGACACTCCATCAATTTTTTTAACCGACTCCACCAATTCGCCAAACAACTTTGGCCGGCGCTTAAGTATCCGCCAGGACTCCTGAGCAAGCCTCGGCAATTCCGGAGCCTGGCGCCATCCCCCAAGCTGCTGGAATGCTTCCAGCAAAATCATCTTGAAGGACTTGGTCATTGAAGTGGTTTCCACCTCAACGAGAAAACGTGCCTGTTCGGTCAATAAGGCAGCTTCGGTTTCTGTGAGATCACCCACATCGTTCAGCAAGCCAAACCAGCTGCCATGTTGTTTTCGGGTCTGTGTAAGATTCGCTCCGAAGTGATAGTACTCAGTGAGTGTGGGACGGCGGCCAAGAGTATCTTTCAGTGCCTGGTAGTCTTTTTCAGCGCCGCGTTGGTCGAGCCCTTTCAGAAAGTCGATCACTTCCAGGTCGTAATTGATGAAGCAGCCATCGGGTAAGTCCAGCCGGTTCTCCTGGGCCTTGCGGGCAAAGTCCGCCAGCTGGCGGTGATTCATGGCCTGCCCCATCAGTGCCTGAGGCTTGTGCAGAAAACTCTGGTGGTTGCCGACGAAGTCCAAAATGACCAATTTGTCTTTCCCGGTACTACGCCGCAGGCCTCGACCAATCTGTTGCAGGAAAAGAACTTTGGATTCAGTAGGACGCAGCAACAACACTGTATCGATGGCAGGCAGATCGACCCCTTCGTTGAACAGATCAACCGAGAAAACGATTTTAAGCTCACCCTCCTCCAACAACTCCAACGCTTCGCCACGGGACATGTCCGACTCGCCATGAACGGATGCCGCCGCTACACCCTGCTGAATGAACTGTGCCGCCATAAAATCTGCGTGTTGTCGTGACACACAGAAAGCTAATGTCCGGCTTTGAGAACACTGCTGCCAAACTTTCAGTGCATGCCGGGCGCGGCCCAACGTTGCCAGTTTGTGAGCGAGCAGATTGGAATCAAACTTACCGTTGCGCCAGGGAATCTCCGTGTAGTTAACTGTGTCGTCATAGATGCCATAATAGTGAAACGACACCAGAAAATGGCCTTTGATACCCTCGAACAAAGGGAACTCATAGACCAGGTTGTCGTCACACAGTGACAGAATATCGGAGCGGTCTGTCCGGTCAGGTGTCGCCGTCAGCCCCAGCAGAAACTGCGGAGCAAAGTAACTCAATAATCGGTGGTAAGTCGGCGCCGACGCGTGATGAAACTCATCCACCACAATGTAATCAAAGTGCTGACGGCTGAATCGTTCTAGATGAGCCTCCTTACCCAAGGTTTGAACTGAGGCGCATAAAATATCTACGGACTGGTCCCGTTGCTTACCCATGTAAAAACCCACACGGCTCTCGGGCTTGATGCGCAGGAAAGTCTCAGCAGCCTGATAGAGAATCTCCTCCCGATGGGCGACAAAGAGAATCCGGCGAGCGCCCACTTGCACGGCATCGAAGGCGGATAGCCAGGTTTTACCGAGGCCCGTTGCCAGTACCACCAGCCCTCTTCGGTAACCCTCATCCCGGGTCTGTTCCAATGCCTCTAAAGCAGCTAGCTGAACATTATTTGGTGAGGGTGGTGGCTCCTGCTCGGTGCTTCCCGGCGCCACCGATTGCGGCGGAGGCATTCTTCGCTCGGCATATTCATCAATCCAGTGATCTGTCAGAGGGACCACGTTAGGATGCTGGAATAGCTCTTCAAACCGGCTTACCGCCTCGAGATAGCCGGTATCTGGCGGAAAGTCTACCTGATAGTTCCACTCCAGACCGTCCTGCAGGGCCTGCCGGCTGATGTTGCTGGAACCAATAAAAGCCCTGCCCCAGGCCCGATAATTATCAGCGTGCCCAGCGAAAAGATAGGTTTTCATGTGGAAACTGCTGCCCCGACTTTGATAGACCCTTACCTGAGCACCGTGCTCCTGCAATAGGATCAACTTACGTAACGCCTCCGGATCGGTAATATCCAGATAATCGCTGGTGAGAATGCGCAGGCTAGCGGGTGACGAGGCACGCTGTAATGCACCGACCAAGTCGGGAAATAGGAGGTTCAAGCCGGTTGTTTTGACAAAGGCGACGGCCATATCCACCTGATCAGCGGATTTAATGGCCTGACACAGCTGCGGCAAGAAGTGATGCTTCTTGCCGCCTATGATCAATCGCTCATGGGGCGCGGACTGTTTGCTGAGGAGGATGTTCAGCCACTGTTCATCGCGATCTGGACGCTGATCATCTGTGCGCCACAGGTGGCATCTTTCGAGCTCCGGCAAACTCTGAACCCATTGCTCTGCCAACGCCTCATCGGCATCAGTGAAGTGGCGCCCGTTGTCTTCGCGCTCACTCGACCCGACCTTGAAACTGAGATAGAAAACGCCTCTGGGTTTTAGCGCTCTCCATAATCTTGCAATTGCATCGGGTACCTGAGCAGCGGGTATATGTAAAAGGCTGGCACAAGCCCAGATACCATCATAGGCACTGAGTTCAGACACATCGAAAAATGTACGATACTGAACCGGCAATCCCGTCTTCTGTGCAGCGAGAGTGACGATCGACTCAGCGCCATCAAATGCAGAGACCCGGTAGCCGCGCTGATGGAAGTACAATGCGTCCCGACCGGACCCGCAACCAGCGTCTAGAATATGGCCACCGTCGGGAATAAGAGGCAAAAACTCGCTGTAGATTTCGTTCATCCCGACAGAGAACGTCGATTCCACGAAGGTCTCGGCGTTGTTCTCATAATAGCCCAGTGTATCTGGCATTGAGTGGCTTCCTTACTGCTGAATTACGCCATATTTTTTTGCCAGGTTAGCAGGTGGCCAAGAGGCGACCAAACTATTAACCGCTATTAAGTTTTTGCCCGAGATCATTCAGCCCGAATTCTGGATCATCCAGCACGGTTTGCAGGCGTTCAAAATTGGCAGAAGTAGGCCTGGAATAGCCCATGGCTTTCAGGAGTTCATCCCGCGGTATTGGAGCTACACGAAGCACCAGGTCGGTTTTGAAGTTGTCGATCATTATCCTTCCTCACTGAGCAGCTCAATGACAGGGCCGAGCCCGTCGCTGTCGCGCTGCGCATGATTGATTAGGACAAGCCACCGATTTCAAGACATCAAACTGATGAGCTATATAAAATAGCGATTCTCCGGTCGATCAGGGCATGGCCCCGACCGAACGGGAACAATTCTGGCGGCAGCGCATCACCGACTGGCAAACTTCCGGGTTGTCCGGAATGGCCTACTGCAAACAACAGTCACTGACCTACTGCCGGTTTGTTTATTGGCGCACGAAGCTGACAGAGCCTGATCACCACCCGGATGATAAGTCCGCAGTCACTGGATTTGCCAAGGTGGCGCGGGTTCCGGCGTTTGCTCCCGGAGAGGAGCTAACCGTGTCATTGCCCGGCGGCATCTCGATCACTCTGCCCAGTGAGCGGCGAGCGCCACTAGACTTGCGCCAATTTAATCGAGCTTTTTTGAACTGCCTACGCCGTGTGGCATACTCCTTTAAAGTCTTGGTGTATTTCATATTTTTGATTATAATTGGTCTATGAAAAAAACGACCACTTTAAAACAGGCAGGCACTGAGTTTTTGAGCTGCACGCTAATTTGGTCTTTATTACAAAATACCAAGGCAGTGTCTTCGCCGATGAACACCTTAAGTCGCTGGAAGGTATCTTTCGGGGGGGTGTGCAGTGACTTTGAGACTGAACTTGTGGAGTTCAATGGTGAGGCTGACCCATGTTCATCTTCTTGTGAATTTTCCATCCAAGGTATCAGTGTCGAAGCTGGTGAATAGCCTGAAAGGTGTGTCGAGCCGGAGGCTCAAGCAATTACACCCGGAGCTGGTTAAGCCCGCCTACATGAAAAACGCTCTTTGGAGCCCCAGTTACTACGCGGGCAGTGTGGGCGGTGCGCCCATCTCAGTAATCCGGCAGTACATCGAACAACAAACCAGACCGGATTAAGGAAGGCTCACGCCTTCCAGCGCTATCCTTCCCCGCACTAAAAGTACGAGGCTTGTCGCGCATTTTGGTCATAGGACTTACGCGACAAAACAAGACAGTTTCAGCGCCGCCCTCTGCGCGCTACTATGCACTTATCACGTAACACACGAGGGCTAAGCCATGAGCGAAGCAACAGCAACCTTCACCTTCCGGGTGGACGAAGACCTAAAAGCCGAGTTCTCCACAGCGGCCAAGTCCCGCGACTGTACCGGGGCGCAGCTCCTGCGCGACTTCATGCGAGACTTCATGCGACAGCAAGAGGAAGCGGCCGCGCATGACACCTGCTTCCGTCGCCACATGGCAGTTTCAATCTAAGAAAATTGCAGGACAGCAATTCCAAAAAACGTGACTAGCGCAAAGAATGATCGGCGAAAGCCTATTTGTTCGGAGAGGAAAAGTTTACCAAGGATCAAAGAGAACAGAACACTGTCTCGCGCAGCACTGCTACCAAAGCAATAGGCGCGTGGGCGAACGCCTAAATCGCGATCCAGAAACATGCAAAAGCTGCGGAACCGGCGAGCAGACCACAGCCCCGAATTTCGACTGCAGCTACAAACGCGGACCGGCCACGATAAAAGTACATGAAGGTCATCATGCCCAATCCATCAAGGATAAAGAGCCAATCCGCAAAAGTAGCAATGGACTTGAGGGTGGTCGCATTTTCACCTACTCGAACCCCGACGCCGTCGAGCAGTGTGTATGCGGCTACGCTCAATCCGGCCGCAAGACACAAAATTAGGGCAACACCGCTAAGCCGTATAGCACTGCTATTTTCAGGCACTGATAGAGCAAAAGCCTGAATTCAGATAATAACCGCAGCACTTTGTCATAACCAGGTAGAGGAAGGAGTACTTAATTTGGCATCCTGAATACCTTGAGGACTCACCCAAGCAAGTGAGCCCTCAATAACCTAAAGAAACAATGCGAGACAGTTTCATCGAAAACCTGATTGTGGAAATCCTGGATGAGGTCATGGATGACATCGCAATTGCCTGCGATAAGAAAGCGTGGACCGCAAGGTGCTTGTTCACTATTCGCTTGAAACGTTCATAGGTATAGCCATTGCTCTCTCCAGCACCTTTGCCACATGCAAAGCGGTTTTATTGGCCCCATCGTGAATTTGATGTCGACAGCTAGTGCCGTCCGCAACTACAAGATCATTGGCCTCGGCCCCACGAATCGCTGGAAGCAGTGAAAGCTCAGCCATCTGCATCGAAGCGTCGTAGTGTTCACGTTCGTATCCAAAGCTGCCGGCCATTCCGCAGCAGGAGGTTTCGATGTTTTTAACCTCAAGTTCCGGTATCCAGCGAAGCACCTGCTCGACTGGCCGGAGAGCATCAAATGCTTTCTGGTGACAGTGGCCGTGCAGAAGTACTCTGGGTGTTTCCAGGGCTTTTAAATCGAGCTTCAGGCGACCAGCGTCATGTTCTTTGACCAAAAACTCCTCAAACAGGAAGGATGCCTTCGACAAGGCCACGGCCTGCTCCCCGTAGCCATACTGCAAAAACTCATCACGCAGGGTTAACAGGCAGGAAGGCTCTAGCCCAACTATGCTGATGCCCCGCTCAACGAACGGCATCAGGTACTCGAGTGTGCGCTTCGCTTCAGCCTTGGCCTTGTCCACCTGGCCGGAGGCAAGATAAGTTCGGCCACAGCATAAAGGTCGTTCGCTCGGGGCTTTGTTGAGGTGCACATGGTATCCGGCCGCATTCAGAACCCGGTGGGCCGCTTCCGCGTTAGAAGGTTCAAGGTAGTTATTAAAGGTGTCGACAAACAGCAAAACTTCTTTTTCATATACTGCGTTACCCGGCTTAGCAGAAGCGTCGGCCAGATAGTTACCGCAAAAGTTCGGTAAGGCGCGCTGGTCTGCCAAGCCTAGGGTGCGTTTAACCCAACCCGACAAAAAAGGCACCCGTTCAACTGCACCCATGACGCTTGAAAAATGCCTGGCGTATGCAGCGTAACGAGGCATTTCAGCAACAAGTCGATCTCGGAGTGGAATGCCGTGTTTTTTTGAC
>JBDNIR010000217.1:0-10043 GCA_041688195.1 Marinobacter sp. | reverse complement strand
GTCGAAGTCTTCTTCATGGTGCTTGCTTGACTGCACACCCAAGGCGCCTGCGAGGACGCTTTGGAAGACCTTCCTCAGCCCGGGGCCTTTCTTCTCACGCCGTTCTTCATTGCCTGTCATATTGCTGCTTCCCCATCCGTTTGTGTGATCATCAGCATGCTATTCAGCAGGATCATAGGCAAGGCTTGGCGCAAGCCAGCGTTCCGCGTCGGTCAGGCTCATGTTTTTGCGCGTGGCGTAGTCTTGCACCTGATCCTTGCCAATCCTGCCAACCGCGAAATACTTGGATTCCGGATGCGCGAAATACCAGCCGGACACCGCTGCAGCCGGGAACATGGCAAAGTGTTCGGTTAACTCTATACCAGCGTTTTCAGTCGCTTGCAGCAATTCGAATAGTGTTTCTTTCTCCACATGATCCGGACAGGCAGGGTATCCTGGTGCGGGTCGGATACCTTTATAACGTTCGCGAATCAAATCATCACTTTCCAGAGTTTCGTCGGGGTCATAGCCCCATAATTCTTTTCTTACCCGCTCGTGGAGACGTTCCGTAAACGCTTCTGCCAGCCGGTCTGCCAGCGCCTGAACCATTATGGCGTTGTAGTCGTCGTTGGCATCTTTGAATTCGCGCACCATTTCTTCGGCGCCGATACCGGTAGTCACCGCAAACCCGCCGATGTAGTCACATTGATCTGCGGTCTCTGGTAACAGGAAGTCAGATAGCGCCATCATTGGCTTGCCAGGTGATTTTTCATCTTGCTGCCGTAGGTGATGAAGCGTCGCAAGCTCCTCTGTTCGGGACTCATCAGTGTAGACCACGACGTCATCCCCGCGACGGTTGGCTGGCCATAAGCCGATAACACCGCGAGCCGTCAGGCGCTTTTCATCAACAATGCGGTTGAGTATCTGCTGGGCGTCATCAAACAGGGTCTTGGCCGCTTCGCCGCGTTTGGGGTCATCGAAAATGGCCGGGTACTTACCCGACATATCCCACGCTATGAAGAATGGTGACCAGTCGATGTATTTCACCAGCTCCGCCAGATCGTAGTTATCGAAGCTCCGGATGCCAGTGAACGTGGGCCTTACCGGCGTAAACCCCTCGAAGCTGATCTTCGGTGCCCGCTCCCGGGCTTCTTTCAGAGAGACCAGCTTTACCCGATCGCCCCGATTCTTGCGCCGCTCGCGTATTTCATCGTATTCGGTCCGGGCGGCTTCAATCATGCGTGGCTTAGCTGTTTTGCTGAGCAGCTGCGAGGCGACATTCACACAACGCGATGCATCGGAGACATAAAGCGCAATGTCGTTCTTGTAGTGCGGCTCGATCTTGACCGCGGTGTGGGCCTTGGACGTGGTCGCACCGCCAATCATCAGCGGGATCTGAAAGTCGAGACGCTGCATCTCCCGTGCTACGTGGACCATTTCATCCAATGAAGGTGTGATCAGACCACTGAGGCCGATGATGTCAACGTTGTGCTCAACGGCAGCAGCCAGGATTTTGTCACAGGGCACCATGACGCCGAGGTCAATGACCTCATAGTTATTGCACTGCAGCACCACGCCGACGATGTTCTTGCCGATGTCATGGACATCGCCTTTCACCGTGGCCATCAGGATCTTGCCCTTGGCTTGCTGGTCTTCTGACTTCTCGGCTTCGATGTAGGGGATAAGGTGCGCAACGGCCTGCTTCATGACCCGCGCACTTTTAACAACTTGTGGCAGGAACATCTTGCCGTCACTGAACAGATCGCCCACCACGTTCATGCCAGCCATGAGAGGGCCTTCGATTACGTGAATCGGGCGCTCGGCGCGCTGGCGACAGGCTTCGGTATCTTCGATGATATGGCTGTTGATACCTTTGACCAGTGCGTGCTCGACCCGTTTCTCTACCGGCCACTCGCGCCAGGCCAGATCTTCTTCCTGGGTCTTTCCGCCTTTACTCTTGAAGCGCTCGGCAATTTCGAGCAGCCGGTCGGTGCCGTCGGCCCGACGGTTCAGCACAACATCCTCGACCAATTCTTTCAGTTCGGGCTCAATCTCGTCATAAATAACCAGCTGTCCGGGGTTTACGATCCCCATATTGAGGCCGGCTTTGATGGCGTGGTACAGGAAGACCGAATGAATGGCTTCTCGCACCGCATCGTTGCCGCGGAACGAAAACGATACGTTGCTTACACCCCCGGAAATGGACGCGTAGGGCAGGTTCTTTCGAATCCAGCGACATGCGTTGATAAAATCGACGGCGTAATTGTTGTGCTCTTCGATACCGGTCGCAATCGCGAAGATATTGGGGTCGAAGATTATATCAGCAGGGTTGAAGCCGATACCGACCAGGGTGTCATAGGAGCGTTTGCAGATTTTAGTCTTGCGCTCGTAGGTGTCTGCTTGTCCGTCCTCATCAAAGGCCATGACCACGACAGCAGCGCCATAACGCATGCAGGTTCTTGCCCGGGCAATGAACTCCTCTTCACCCTCTTTGAGGCTGATGGAGTTCACCACCGCTTTGCCCTGAATACAACAAAGGCCCGCTTCGATGACATCCCATTTCGACGAGTCCACCATGATAGGTACGCGGGAAATGTCGGGCTCAGAGGCTACCAGCTTCAAAAACGTCACCATGACGTCCTTGGAGTCCAGCATGCCTTCGTCCATGTTGATGTCGATAATCTGCGCGCCATTCTCTACCTGATCCCGCGCAACGCTGAGGGCCACTTCGTACTGTTCTTCTTTGATCAGCCTGAGAAAACGCTTGGAGCCGGTAACGTTGGTTCGTTCGCCCACGTTGATGAACAGGATATTTTCATCCGCTGTAAACGGTTCAAGCCCGGACAGGCGCATGCGCTTGGGCCGCTGCGGAATTTTGCGGGGAGGGTATTTCGATACTGCCTGGGCAATCGCTTCGATGTGATCAGGCCGTGAACCACAGCAACCCCCAATGATGTTGAGGAAGCCATCACGGGCGAAGCCTTCAACGATTTCTGCCATTTCTTCGGGACTCTGGTCATACTCGCCGAACTCGTTGGGCAGGCCGGCGTTGGGATGGGCACTGACGTAAGTTTCAGCTTTGTTGGAGAGCTCTTCAACATAGGGCCGCAAGGCGTCTGCGCCCAGGGCACAATTAAGCCCGACAGAGATCGGCTTGGCGTGCGCAACAGAGTTCCAGAAAGCTTCCGTTGTCTGGCCAGAGAGGGTGCGCCCCGACGCATCGGTAATGGTACCGGATATCATGATGGGCAGCTCTGTGCCGCTGTCTGCAAAATACTGCTGAGTGGCGTATATAGCCGCTTTGGCATTCAATGTGTCGAAAATGGTCTCGATCAGGATCAGGTCGCAACCGCCTTCGACCAGGCCGGCGACTGCGTCGTAATAATTATCGACCAGAGTCTGGAAATCGACATTCCTGAATGCGGGGTTGTTCACGTCAGGTGAAATAGAGGCCGTTCGCGAGGTTGGTCCCACGGCGCCAGCCACAAAACGCGGCTTGTCCGGATTCTTCGCGGTGAACTCATCAGCAATTTTACGGGCCAGCTGGGAGGCCGCGACGTTCAATTCCTTGGCAATGGACTCAAGGCCATAATCCGCCTGGGAAACCTGCGTCGAGTTGAAGGTGTTGGTTTCAATGATGTCAGCACCAGCTGCCATATAATCTGCGTGGATATTGCGCAACAGGGCAGGCTGGGTCAGGTTCAGGAGGTCATTGTTGCCCTGAACATCACGGTCATAATTGGCGAACCGCTCGCCCCGGAATGCAGCTTCATCCAGTTTCAGATTCTGGATCATGGTGCCCATGCCGCCGTCAAGGATGAGTATGCGGTCTTCCAGGGCTTGTCTCAGTGCGGCGAGACGGGATTCACGATTATTCATAAATACTGGTTCCGGAATTCAGGTAGTGTCGTTAAAGCGCAGAATGATAGCAAAAATACGCGATTGCGTCCCTGTTGATCATAGGCTGGATCAAGTTAGGGGCTTCGATTGCTGAGGGTTTTGGGCAGTCATAAAAGCTGACTGTTTTACTAGGTCTTTCAAGTTCCGGCGAAGTCACTTAAAATAGGTTGTGAATTTTCTAACAGGTGGATTATATGGCCCTGGTAACAGTGACAGATTCTGCGCGGGACTACCTTGCGCAACTTATCGAAAAGCAGGACGTGGAAGGCATGGGTGTGCGGATTTTCGTTACCCAGCCGGGCACCAAGCATGCCGAGACCTGCCTGGCTTATTGTCCGGCGAATGAGATTGTGCCGACAGACGAACAGGTTGATCTGGAAAAATTTACCCTCTACCTCGATCACAATTCAGTTCCGTTTCTCGAAGAAGCCTATGTGGATTATTCCACAGACCAGATGGGTGGCCAGCTGACGATCAAGGCACCGAATGCGAAGGTACCAAAAATCGACGACGACGCGCCGTTGATTGATCGCATTACCTACGTGCTGGCATCGGAAATCAATCCGGGACTGGCATCCCACGGAGGCGAAGTCTCGTTGGTTGAAGTGGTGGATGAATCTGTTGCGATACTTCGTTTTGGCGGCGGGTGTCAGGGCTGCAGCGCAGTGAGTCTGACCCTTAAGCAGGGCGTTGAGTCGACGTTGAAAGAGCGAGTACCAGAAATCACAGCGGTACGAGATGTTACTGATCACACCGTCAAAGAAAACGCCTATTACCAGTAATTTTCGGCGATCTGTGATCGGGCGGTGTCATCGGTCAGGCAAGTAAAAAGCCAGCGTAGCAATGCGCTGGTTTTTTTATGCAGACGCGGCTCCGATAAGGAAATGAGCTGAAGAGGATTTGCTTTGTTCGACGTTGCGCTTTGGTCAGTGCCTTTAATGGCTGCGATTGTAGGCTGGTTTACTAACTGGCTTGCAATCCGGATGTCGTTTCGCCCTGTCCATTTCATTGGCATTGGCGGCTGGCTCGGCTGGCAGGGCGTTATTCCCCGAAAGGCGGAGAAGATGGCGCATATCTGTATCGACCGAACCCTGGATAAGTTGGGTGATCTTAACGCGGTTTACCAGAAGCTTGAGCCCGAGCGCATTGTCGAACAAGTCATTTCCCAGGTCAATCCACGCCTTGAAGAATACATCGACGAAGTGATGTATGAGATTCAGCCAGTGCTCTGGGACAACTTGCCCAATTTCCTCAGGCAGCGAGTCTATCAGTGGGCGAGGGACCAACTGCCGTCCCGCATCGAGTCTTTGGTCGCGGAGTTTGGCGATGACCTTTCTGACCTGGTAGATCTGAAAGCCCTGCTGAGCCGTGAGCTAAAGCAGCATCCGGACCTGATGAACCGGATGTTCAGTGAGGCTGGCCATGTCGAGCTCCGGTCCGTTATCAATAAGGGCGCGTGGATCGGCGGTTTGCTCGGTGCTTTAATTTTGCCTTTGTGGGCACGTTACCCGGAACCCTGGCTGCTGCCAGTGGCAGGCTTTTTCGTCGGTTTTGCGACCAACTGGCTAACCATTAACCTTATCTTCCGGCCTCTGGAACCGAGACGATTTCTATTCTGGCGCGTCCAGGGGTTGTTTCTCAAGCGCCAGCCGGAAATAAGCGATGTCTGGAGTCGACTGGTAGCAGAAGAGCTGATCACCGTCGAGAAAGTGGCAGACGCCATGATCCATGGTGAGCATGGAGACCGGACCCGGGCGATCATCCAGAAGCACCTGAGACCGCTTCTGGACAACTCTGTGGTGATGAAGCTGACCGCCCAGGTTGCCATCGGAATGGCTGGTTATACTGATCTAAAAAAAGCCATAAATACCAAAGCATTAAATGCAACACATGATGTATTTTGTGATCCGACGTTTAACCGGGAAAGAAGGCCAGTGGTAGCAGGCGTTCTGGCTGACCAGATGAAATCCCTGGCGTCAGCGGAGTTTCAGGACATTCTGAGGCCCGCTTTCAAAGAGGAAGAAATCAAACTGATGCTGGTGGGCGGTATGCTCGGAGCAGCGGCAGGAGCGATCCAGTTCGGGCTCTTTGTATTCTTGTCAATATAAGGAAATTCACGATGACACTCTCTATGGCACTCTCTATGGCATTCTGGCAACTATTATTGGTTCAGGTCGCGGCCACAGGCCTCACAGTTTTGTTAGTCATGGCGGGGTTTTATCGCTGGGTACTCAGGCCTTATCTGGAGCGGAAAGTGAAGGAGCTTGCAGATATTGCGGAGGGCATTGAACCCCGGGTTACCCGCAGCGTCAAAACCGGAGTTTCGGAGACGCTTCGGGAACTGCCCGAGAGCAGCATGCGAGACTCCACCAAACAGATTTTCAGGTTTGGCTCTGATCTGATGGAAAACGGATTAAGCAGTTTTCTGGGTGGCTCAGAGGAGCTCCGTCGCCGGTCACGGGCAAGCCGTAATCGGGAAGGGGAGCAGAAACAGCCGGCGTCAGATACTCCGGGCGACGGGAGCTGAATCAAACCGCGAGCGGCCCCGTGTTTCCCACAGGTTTTTGGCCTGTAACAGGGCGGCCTCCTGACTCGCGGCCTGGCCGGATTCATAGAGCGCCAGTGCCGCGGTAGAGAGAATGGCGGCTTCGCCGTAGCTGTCGTCCTGGCGCCCTTGCCAGAGCGCCAGCATTTGCTCCACACTCAGGGTCTCCGGTTTGACGTGACGGCGTTCAAAAAGTGCCGGCCAGGTGTCCTCTTCCAGTATAGCTTCCTGCTTGTAATGGCGTGCCCGAAAGACTTTCAGAATGTTGTCCGGGTTACGCTCAATCTCGCCACCCTCACCGCGTATGACTGCGATCCGGTTATACCCCAGCAATAACCCGGCTTCCTGATGAAGCCCTGCATAGGGCGGGTGGAATATACCTTGCAGCACCAGCGGCGCGTTTAGCGGGTTAATGAGCCGTGACAATGAATGCACCGGGGAGCGGAGCCCCAGAATCGGTCGTAAGTCTATCATTTCAGCCAGTTTGGGGGCCACAACCGCCAGCGGCAGATAACTCAGGTGTTCTCGATCCAGTTGCTGGGCTACTTCTGCCCAGTTCTGAGCAGGGCTGAGACCGAAGGATTTCATGACTTCGGTCAGATAAAGCCGCTCCGGTGTATGGCCCTCGGCGCCGTGTACGAACACCCTCAAGCCGTGCTGGGCCAATAAGAGTAAGGAGAACAGGAACCAGGGCGCGTGCCGCCGTTTTCCGGCGTAAGATGACCAGTCGATATCCGTCCGCAAATCCACTGGTGCCCCGGCGCCGGATCGCACCGCATCGACAAAACCGGCGATCTCATCCGGTGTCTCTTCCTTGACCCGCAATAACATCAGGAATGCGCCCAGCTGAACAGGCTCTGCTTCGCCAGCCAGGATCATCGACATTGCATGGCGCGCTTCTGCACGGCTCAGCGACCGGGAACCCCGCTTACCCTTACCGAGGATGCGCACATACGGGGCGAACGGGTGTTCGCCAGGCTTTGGTTCAGGCAGGGCGTTGTTGAGGTCTGTGGTCATGGTACTTCCTGTTGTCTTCTTCGGTACGGACGCGGTCATTGCCTTAGAGACAGTTAGTCGGTCTGGGTAAACCGGCGATCCGGCAGGCGGTTTTCGCCGGAGTGCCCGTAAACAGCTGCATCAGGTAAATGCTGTTGCCTTTATTCTCACCTAAGCGTTCTTTCACTGCTTTGACAAACAACCGGTTCGATGGTGGAGATATCTCATGTTGTTTGTAAAATTCACGCAATAACTTAATAATTTCCCAGTGTTTTTCAGTAAGCACTATCCCGCCTTCGGCCGCAATTTGAACGGCCACAGGCGCGGACCATTGGTCGGCATTTTGCAGGAACCCTTCGTTGTTTCGCTGTGGTGCAGAAATAGTCATCACCAATTCACTATCCGCTGATGGGTCTCCGTTAAGGCTACGAGGCCGGGGTAATCAATCATTTTGACGCCTGGCATTGAACTTTGCGATAACGCCCGAGCGTTGACATCCGGGTGTAAGGCATAACATGGCGGCAGTGGCAGTTTGTCAAAAACCAACGCCGTAACAGCGTTTTCTATCAGCACCAGAGCGTCGTTCTCTGCCAGTGCCTCCAAACAGGCCGAGAAGCGGGGGTGGTCCGGAGCCTTGTTGATAATGTGCAGTGTCAGCATTGCGGCCTCGCGTGATGGCTATAGGGCTACAACAGAGTCGAACTGTTGATAGAACGCCGGCGTGAGGTCAGTCTCGCAAGCGGCTTCAGGAAGCTGGTCCGACGGTAACCGATATTGGCGAAGGGCAGCTTTATCTGCAATCAGGGTCGATACGCCAAAAACCGTGGCGGCCGACAGGTTCCGCTCGACAGACTTCTGGTGCAACTGATCAGCAGCTTGCCCCGGGCGCAGCCAGTTCACACCGGCGCTGCGGAACAGAAGTGTCACGGGCCTGTCAAAAGCGGCGAGAGAGAATGCCATATCAAGCGCTTCCCGCCCGCGCCAATCGCCGTAAGGTAGGCTGTCGATGACGATGAGTGTGTTCATGGCGCTAATCCGTAGGCAGAAAATAGAGAATTCGTGACGAGCTCATTGTCGCTTCAACCCAGTCTCCAAGGCCCGCCATTTCAAACGGTTCGGCGATATTACTGGCCGGTTGCTCATACCGGGTCTGCTCTGCACTGTCGAGAATGCCCCTCCGCAAGGCGGAGGCAATGCACGCGACTGCCGGTGTGCGAGTTTCCATCAGAAATTCGCTCCAGGCCTGTGTCCAGTTCAGCTCATCGCTGGGGGGCGTTGTAAGACATGACGCCAGATAAACACCGTCGCCGTACAGAAACACTCTGTCGAGCTTGTGACCAGCTGCGACAAGCGCTCTTGCAAAGGCAAGGGCGCTTTGGGGTGCCTGGCTGGTGTAGGGCGCACCGGAAATAACCAAGGTGTAGGATAGCGATGTTGTTTGAGTCATAAGTGATCAAAGTCAGATAAGTCGTGCTGAGAAGCTCGGTTTGAAAAGCATTATAACCCTAACCCGGAAACAAAAAACCCCGGCATTAGACCGGGGTTTTTGAGGCAACCGACTTGATCAGTCGTTGCCACCAAAGAAACCCAGCAAGTGAAGCAGGCTGGCGAACAGGTTGTAGATGTTCAGGTACAGAGCTGTTGTTGCCATGATGTAGTTGGTTTCGCCGCCGTTTACAATGCGGCTGGTGTCAAACAGGATAAAGCCTGACATAAGCAACACAACCGCAGCACTCAAGGCCAGGCTGAAAGCGCTGACAGCAACGCCAAACATACTTGCGACCAGGGCGCCGACCATACCGACAATCACTATCACCAGGCCCGCGACCAGCATGCCGCGCATGAAGCTGAAGTCTTTCTTGGTCGTGAGAACGTAGCCGGACAGTGCAAAGAAGACCAAGGCTGTTCCGCCAAGCGCCTGCATTACAACCTGGCTGCCGTTAGACATCGCAAGGTAGTGCAGGAGGGTGGGGCCGAGTGCGAGACCCAGCAAGCCGGTGAAAGCAAACACAACAGCGATGCCGGCCGAACTGTTGGCTGTACGTGGCAGTACCAGCCAAACAAGGCCGAGCGCGCCGAGCATGCACATCAGGCTAACACCGCGGCTCATTTCAATAGCCATGGATACGCCTGCCATCGCGGCACTGAACAGCAGTGTCATCGCCAACAGAGTGTAGGTATTCCGCAGGACTTTTGTAGCCTCTGCGCTTATGCCGGTACCCGCAGAAGCCTGGCCTGAATAAGCACCTTGGCCTTGCTGGACTTTAAATTGTCTGTCTTCCATCGTAATCTCCGGTTATAGCAACACTGAGGGAAAAGTTCTCTCCCTCCATAATAATGTCGAAAATGGAACTTTCAATCATTTAAGACCGAAAAGTGTTAATAAAGATCCCTTGGAGGGAGAAATAAGTAATCCGACCGTCAAGGCGTTGACACATAGGACTAATCCGGTATCA
Source organism: Marinobacter sp. (assembly GCA_041688195.1). Taxonomy (GTDB): domain Bacteria; phylum Pseudomonadota; class Gammaproteobacteria; order Pseudomonadales; family Oleiphilaceae; genus Marinobacter. The sequence continues at coordinate 167 of JBDNIR010000217.1, read as the reverse complement.
TTCACACCGCTGTCGCAATGGCAGCTTGGTATTTTGAAGGCTTTGAAGTTAATAGAAAAACGGTGGGCTGGCAGAGTGGCTTAATGCAGCGGTCTTGAAAACCGCCGTACGTTAGTAGCGTACCCGGGGTTCGAATCCCTGGCCCACCGCCACTTTTCAACTCTCTC
>JBDNIR010000216.1:0-5183 GCA_041688195.1 Marinobacter sp. | reverse complement strand
TCACGCCACGCTGCTCAAGCGCCTGATCAAGAACATGGCCTACGACCATGAGATGGACACTACGTTCATGGCCAAGCCATACCACAACCAGGCGGGTAGTGGTATGCACCTGCATGTCAGCCTGATCGACCGTGACGGCAAGAACGTGTTCGCTGGTGATGCCAACGCGCCCAACGACCTGCTGCGTTGGGCTGTAGGAGGCCTGGCTGAAACCATGAATGACGCGATGGCGATGTTCTGCCCCAACATCAACTCGTATCGTCGTTTCAGCCCGGAATATTATGTCTCCAGCGCGCCCACCTGGGGCGTGGACAATCGCACCGCAGCGCTGCGGTTACCGGGTGGTGACCCCGACGCCCTGCGTATCGAGCACCGTGTGGCTGGCGCCGATGCCAACCCTTATCTGGTGATGGCGGCGGTATTGGCGGGCATCCATTACGGCATTTCCAACCGGATTGAGCCACCCCCGATGACGGTCGGCAACGCTCATGAACAGCATGAGGCGACACTGGTGAATAACCTGCGGGATGCCCTGCGCGGGCTGACCCAATCGCCGATGATGAACGATTATCTGGATACCCGGTTTCTGGATGTGTTCGCCGCCTGCAAGGAGCATGAGCTTACCGAGTTCGAGATGACCATCTCCGACCTGGAATATCTCTGGTATCTGCATACCGTCTGATTATTCCAGCACCAGCCAGACTCGCTTCATGTTCGATTGCTCGGCATCCGCCAGGTCACAACTGGCCACCTCGGCTATTACACGGCCGTTGGTATAAGCCTGGCTGTTAGTAATGAGGCTGGCGGCAATTTTCTGACATAGACTGGGCTTCTTTCCAGCCACATCCCACTAACGTTTCACCCATAGCAAGACCACCATGACCCAGACTTCTCCGGTTCCCTCGTTGTATGCGGCATCCACCAACGCTGCCCCTGAGCGTCCGGCTTTGCAGGGTTCTGTAGAGGCGGATGTGTGTGTGATCGGCGCTGGCTTTACCGGGCTCTCCACTGCGTTGTTTCTGGCGGAAGCGGGGTTCCGGGTCATTGTGCTCGAAGCGGTGACTGTGGGCTGGGGGGCGTCCGGCCGCAACGGCGGGCAAATCGTCAACAGCTACAGCCGCGACCTGGATGCCATTGAAAAGCAGACCAGTCCGGGCCATCTTAAACTGTTGGCAGATATGGCTTTCGAAGGTGGTCAGATTATTCGTCAGCGGGTGGCCCGGTATGGAATCAATTGTGATCTGAAAGACGGTGGTATTTTCGCTGCGATAACCCCGCGGCAGCATGGCCATCTGGAGGCTCAGGAAAAGCTCTGGCGCCGCTTTGGTTATGACCAGCTGGAGCTGCTGGACAAGGATGCCATTGGCCAGCGTATCGGCACCGACCGCTATGTCGGAGGCGCCCTGGATCATACCGGGGGCCATATTCACCCCCTCAATCTGGCATTGGGCGAAGCCGCAGCTTTTGAATCCCTGGGTGGCGTAATTCATGAACATTCCCTGGTCACCGCCGTCAACCCGGGCAAACCTGCAGACGTTGTCACGGCTCAGGGCCGGGTCAGGGCGAGGTTTGTGGTGGTGGCGGGCAACGCCTATCTCGGGGGGCTGATTCCCCAATTGGGGGCCAAGTCGATGCCCTGTGGCTCCCAGATCATTGCCACCGAGCCGCTGGACGCCGAGCTGGCAAAGCGCCTGTTGCCGGAGGACAACTGCGTGGAGGACTGCAATTACCTGCTGGATTATTACCGGCTGATTCGTCCCAACATACTGAAAACATTTCCTGAGCTGGCCGGTGTGAAAATTGACTACAGCTGGACCGGAAATTTCCTGCTCACCCTGTCCCGGTTGCCGCAACTGGGCCGCCTGGAAAGCAATATTTTCTACTCCCAGGGCTGTTCCGGGCACGGCGTCACCTTTACCCATGTAGCGGGCAAATCCCTGGCGCTCGCTATTCAGGGCCAGACCGACCGCTTCGACGCCTTTGCCAGCCTGCCGCATTATCTGTTCCCCGGCGGCCGCCTGTTCCGGGTTCCCTTTACCGCGCTTGGCGCCTGGTATTATGGATTGCGTGACCGGCTGGGAATTTGACCTGGCGCTCAACGGCTGGCATCCCCTGCCTTTCAACTGTTAATCTTTGGTGCGGGTGCTGAAGTTCCCGCGCACCCTCCCCAATCAGACCGTCTGGATTGTTAATGGAAAAATCAACCCTGCTAGCGGCCCAGCCTATCTATGACAGGCAAGACCAGATCGAAGCCGTAGAGCTGCTTTACCGCAACGATGCCGGTGAAAGTGCGGTGAGTGTGGGGGAGTTCCGGGCGACCACCGAGCTGCTGTTTAATTTGTGCACCGGCGTTACCGACCAGGCCGACCACTACAATTGCGATGTCTATATCAATGTCTCGGCGGATTTCCTGCTCTCGGGTGCCTTCATGCCCATTGATCCGAGCCGTGTCGTGATTGAGCTGGTGGAACGTATTACGCCTACGCCGGAGTTAATCCGTGCGGTGCATGAGTGGCATGAGAAGGGTTTTCGGTTTGCGCTCGACGATTTCGACTTCAGCGAAGCCTGGCGGCCGCTGCTGAGTTACGCCTCGGTGATTAAAGTTGACCTGTCTCAGTTCACCGAAGACGTCATCGTCCAGGAACGCTCCAAATTGCTGGACTACCCGGTGCTCTGGCTGGCGGAGCGGGTTGAGACAGAGCTCCAAAGGGACCGATTCATGGAGCTCGGGTTTGACCTGTTCCAGGGCCATTTCATGGCGCGCCCCAAACTTATTGCCGGGCGCAAGCTGGACCCTTCCGGTTGGCAGCTTGTTCGGGTGGTGTCGCTTTTGTATCAGGCCGAGCCGGATTTTGACGAGCTCACCGAAGTGCTGTCCTCTGACCCCTCCCTGTCTATCAGCCTGATCAAGATCGTCAACAGCCCGTTTTACCGGTCACACACCACCATCTCCTCTATTCGTGAAGTTATCATCCGTCTCGGTATTGATCACCTGCGGCAATGGTCAACGTTGATCAGCGCCCTCAATACCAGCTCCACAGAGCAAGCGCGCTTGGTACTGATAAGGGCCAACGCCTGCCAGGCACTGGCAAAACGCATGAAGAACCACCAGGTTGAGCCCTCTACGGCGTTTCTTACGGGCCTGCTTTCTGGAGTGGACGTAATGATGGGCATCGAACCCGCGATGTTTCTGCGGGAGATTAAGGTGGACGAGTACGTGCAGCAGGCCATCACGGATTACCAGGGGCCGTTGGGTAAGTTGCTAAAACTGGTTGTGGGTATGGAACAGGCGGTGGCCCTGAACCGGGGGCTTGACCGTTTCGATTACCGCATGCTGATGCTATATGGCGAGTCCGCCAGGGAAGTGCAGACGCTGTTGCGGGAGATAAACGGGTCGGGGAAATAAGCGCTCCTCGCATCGAAGAAGCTACGGCTTTTGGTTTGCCCTATCCTGTAAATAGTGCGTGAGAAGCTCTCTGACAAGCTCTGATTTTTCGCTAATGATGGCGTAGTGAAATACATCATATCCGCGATTATTCAACGTGCCCGGGTTGACCTTCAGTTCCCATAATTGATGGCTGTTGAAGTAATCAACGTGCCGTCAACCTGATACTCCTCTTCTTGCTATACAGATCCACGGATATGAACTATAGATGATGATAGCTGCAGGAGCTGTACATAAACTGCACAGTCCATCAATGGGCTAAACCTATATTCGGTATGTCGTAGGGAGAACAACATGGCTGGGAAATTTTCACGAAGGGCATTGCTGCAGGGGACCGTGCTCGGTTCCGGTGCCATGGTCCTGGGGGCACCGGCTGTTTTTGCCCAGGCGCAGGAAAAGGCTATTCGTTGCGGTGTGGTGACTTCGCTTTCCGGGGACAACCGGTTTGGTGGCAATCTTACCCGCCGGGGATACGACTTGTGGGCGGAGGAAATCAACAAACTCGGTGGAATAGAGATAGCGGGTCAGCGCTATCCTGTGAAAATGTTTTATGGTGATGCGCAATCACGTCCGGCCTCGGGTGCTGACGCTGCGGTGCGGTTGATTATCCAGGACAAGGTTGATGTGCTGTTTGGGCCCTATACGTCGGGCGTAACGCTGGCGGTTCAGCCAATCACTGCGAAATATCGGGTGCCGATGATCTCAGGCTCGGCGGAGTCCCCCAATGTCTGGCTGCCGAAGCCGGCTTTCAACTTCGGCATGATACCGGCTGTGGACCTTACTTCCGATAAATCGATCAAGGTACTTGCCGAGAGTCTTGGTTCACAGGCGAAATCAGCAGCGGTGATTGGTGTCGATGAGCCTTTTTCCAAAGAGACGGCCGAAGGCTTTCGCAACGGCGTGCAAGAAGCTGGTCTGGAGCTGAAGCGTTTCGAGCTGTTCCCGGCCAATGCGGACCTTACGCCCGTCATCTCCAAGCTCAAGGCTGACAATCCTGACATTGTTGCCGTTGGCGGCCATGAAAGTGTCTTTATAAATTTCGTCAATACGGCGCAGTCCCTCAATTACAGGCCGAAAGCACTCATCATGCATTATGGTGTGACCTCGGCGGCCTTCATCAACCAGTTGGGTGAAAAAGCCAACGGCGTGCTCGGAGTGTCAGTCTGGACGGCGGGGCTACCTTACCGTGATGACTTGTTCGGCACCGCCAGCGACTATTCTGAACTTTCGTTTACACGGTGGGGCACCCGTCCTGACTATACTGAGGCTGCGTGTTCCGCCAGTGGCCTGGTACTCCAGGATGCGGCCCGTCGACTTGGCAAGGCACCGCCCTGGGATCAGCAAACCCGGGTGGAGTTGACGAAAGCCATTGAAGACACCGACATTGAAACCTTCTATGGCCCTGTCGCTTTTGCAAAAGAAGGGGATCACTTCCACAATAATATCAAGCCAGTACCCGTTGTCGTTCAGATCAAGGACGGCAAGGTCGTACCTGTTGCCCCGAGCGGTGCCTCGGAAGGAGAGCTGCTATACCCCATGTCCGGTGCGTCCTGACCGAGCCGGTACGTGGTAGTGCAAGACGGCACGCCCTTCGGACACGATGGGAGCGTGCCGTCTAAGGAAGCAGTAAACACCCTTCAGGAGCGGCGCCTTGGACCTATTTCTACAAACCATCGTTAATGGGGTATTGATAGGCGGGATATTGATCTGCCTGACCATTGGTTTCCAACTGACGTTC
>JBDNIR010000215.1:0-4920 GCA_041688195.1 Marinobacter sp. | reverse complement strand
GCCGCATCCACCTCGGTTACCAATGCGCCGGCGTAGTCATTGCGGCGGGCAAAGTCACGAACCCCCAGCTCCACCTGCAACCGGCGAATGTTGCGGGAGGCGTCCGTCAGCAGCAACTCCAGGATCTGCCGCAGCTCGGTTTCCACATCCCCGCCCTTGGGTTTCCAGTACTGCAGTTCATGGAGGCGACGATCCCGCCAGCGGTTCAGGAAACTGACGACCAAATCCTCATGATCTTTGAAGTGCCAGTAAAAGCTACCCCGGGTGACTCCCAGCTTCTTGGCCAGGGTCAGTACCCGCAGGTGTCCGAAACCACCGGCAGCAACCTCTCCGGCCGCTGCGTCCAGCCAGTTATCCCGGGTCAGCTGGGGCTTATCAGAGGCTTTTCGGCTACCTGGGGCAGAAGCTTTGGGCTCGGTCATTCTGACGGTGTGTCCTGTTGGTTTCGGATAGGTGTGAATTCTACCTGAAGCGTTGACCACACCCACAACATACATTAGTGTATGGAAAAACAATACACCAGTGTATGGAGATATCAAGACATCACCTCATACACATTCGATCACACCGATGTCAGTAACAGGGAGCTGCCAAATGAGTACCGCCCACTACGATGTACACGGCAATATCGCCATAATTCATCTCGACAACCCGCCGGTCAACGGGCTGGGCCTGGCGCTGCGCCAGGGTATTGTGAATGGCGTTCGCCAGGCAGAATCCGACGATGCGGTGAAAGCCGTTGTGCTGATCGGCTCTGACCGCGCCTTTTCCGGTGGCGCTGACATCAGCGAATTCGGCACCGACAAAGCCATGACCGAACCCATGCTGCCTACGGTGATCAACTACGTGGAAAGCAGCCGCAAGCCGGTTATCGCCGCCATCAGCGGTGCCTGCATGGGCGGTGGTCTGGAACTGACGCTGGGTTGTCACTACCGGATCGCCAAGCCGGACGCGCAGATTGCGCTGCCGGAAGTGAAACTGGGCCTTCTGCCCGGTGCCGGCGGCACCCAGCGCCTGCCGCGAGTAATCGGCGCCGAGCACGCACTGAACATGATCGTCTCCGGCAGCACCGTACCGGCCAAACAGTTCAAGGGCAGCGCGCTGTTTGACGAGATCGTCGATGGCGAACTGCTCGACGCCGCTATTGCCTATGCCACCAAGGTGGTCAGCGAAAAGATGCCGCTCAAGCGTGTGCGAGATATGAAAGCCAAGCACGCCAATCCCGAGGGCTTTTTCATGTTCACCCGCAACACCGTGGGTGCCATGACCAAGAACTACCCGGCCCCGCTGAAGTGCGTGGACGCAGTGGAAGCGGCGGTCACCAAGCCATTCGACAAAGGCATGGAAGTTGAGCGCGAGGCGTTCGTCAACCTGATGCAGACCCCGGAATCCCGCGCCCTGCGTCATGCCTTCTTCTCCGAACGCCTGACCAGCAAGATTGCTGACGTACCCTCTGACACCCCGGTTCGGGACGTTAAGACCGTCGGCGTGATCGGTGGCGGCACCATGGGTACCGGCATCAGCATCAACTTCCTGAACGCCGGCATTCCGGTCACCCTGGTCGAGATGAAGCAGGAGGGCCTGGACCGCGGCGTGGCCGCCATCCAGAAAGCCTACGAAGGCCGGGTGAAAAAGGGGCGGATGAGCGAAGACGACGCCAAGGCCAAGATGGCCCTGCTCACCCCGTCACTGACTTATGACGACCTGAGCGACGTGGATCTGGCGATCGAGGCGGTGTTCGAGGAAATGGGCGTGAAACAGTCCGTGTTCGAGAAGCTGGACGAAGTCTGCAAACAAGGCGCCATCCTCGCCTCCAACACCTCCACCCTGGATATCAACAAGATCGCCAGCTTTACCAAGCGTCCGGAAGACGTCATCGGCCTGCACTTCTTCAGTCCGGCCAACATCATGAGGCTGCTGGAAGTGGTGCGTGGCGAGAAGACCGCCAAGGACGTGCTGGCCACCGCCATGAAACTGGCCAAGGTCATCAAGAAGACCGCGGTGGTTTCCGGTGTCTGCGACGGCTTCATCGGCAACCGCATGATCAATCAGTACCAGCGCGAAGCCCTGCTGATGCTGGAAGAAGGCGCCAGCGTGCAGCAGATCGACAAGGCCATCGAGAAATTCGGCTTTGCCATGGGCCCGCTGCGCATGGCGGATCTGGCCGGCGGCGATATCGGCTGGGCCATCCGCAAGCGCCAGTACGAGGAAAACCCGGACATGGTGAAGATGGTGGTGGCCGACCGCCTGTGTGAGATGGGCCGTTATGGCCAGAAGACCGGGGCCGGTTTCTACCGTTACGAGCCCGGCAACCGCAACGCCCTGCACGACTCTGACGTGGACAAGGTGGTGGACGAAGTCCGCACCGAGCTGGGCATTACCCCGCGCAAGATCAGCAATCAGGAAATCGTCGAGCGCTGTGTGTACGCCCTGGTCAACGAAGGCGCCCAGATTCTGGACGAAGGCATCGCCCAGCGCGCCTCCGACATCGACATGGTGTACCTGACCGGTTACGGCTTCCCCGTGTTCCGCGGTGGCCCCATGCACTACGCCGAGGAAGTCGGACTGCCCAACGTGGTTCGCGCCATGCAGGCCTTTACTGAAGATCGGCACACCCAGCCAGGCTTCTGGGAACCGGCGTCCCTGCTGGCCAAGCGCGTCGAAGAAGGCAAGGGTTTCGATAGCAAATAACCGGTCCACGAATTGATCCGGGGCTGCTTTCTGAAAGCGGTCCCGACCTGAGGAGAATTGTTATGTCCAATGATGTCGTCATCGTATCCACCGCCCGCACGCCGCTGGCCAAATCCTGGCGCGGCGGCCTGAACATGACCCACGGCGCCACCCTTGCGGGCCACGCCATCCAGCACGCGGTTGAGCGCTCCAAAGTCGACCCCAACGAGATCGAAGACGTATTGATGGGCTGTGCCCTGCCGGAAGGTTCCACCGGTAACGACGTTGCCCGCATGGGCGCAATCCGCGCCGGACTGCCAGTTTCCGTGGCGGGCGCTACCATCAACCGTTTCTGCTCATCCGGGCTGCAGGCGATTGCCATGGCCGCCCAGCACATCGCTGTGGACAAGGTGCCGGTGATGGTCGCCGGCGGTGTCGAATCCATCTCCACCGTGCAGGCCAACGTGAACCAGAATTACTTTGCTGACCCCTGGCTGATGCAACACAAGCCAGAGCTTTACTGGTCGATGCTGCAAACCGCAGAAACCGTGGCCAAGCGCTACGGCATCAAAAAAGAAGACATGGACGAGTACGGCGTTCGCAGTCAGCAGCTGGCCGCCCAGGCCCGCGAAGACGGCAAGTTTGACGACGAAATCGCGCCGATCACCACCACCATGGGCGTTGCTGACAAGGCCACCGGCCAGCTCAGTAGCCAGGAAGTGACCGTCAGCCAAGACGAAGGCATTCGCCCGGGCACTAACCTGGAAGGCGTAAGCAACATCCGCTCGGCGTTGGAAGGCGGCGTGGTCACCGCCGGCAACGCCAGCCAGTTCTCCGACGGTGCGTCGGCCTGTGTGCTGATGGACGGCAAACTGGCGGAACAGCGGAACATTCAGCCCCTGGGCATTTTCCGCGGCTTTGCCGTCGCCGGCTGTGAGCCGGATGAAATGGGCATAGGCCCGGTGTTCGCCGTACCCAAACTGCTCAAGCGCGCCGGCCTGACCGTCGACGACATCGGCCTGTGGGAACTGAACGAAGCCTTCGCCGTGCAGGTGCTCTACTGCCAGCGCAAACTCGGTATCCCGATGGATCGCCTGAACGTCAACGGCGGCGCAATTGCTGTTGGTCATCCTTACGGTACAACTGGCTCACGCCTCGTTGGTCACGCCTTGATTGAAGGTAAGCGCCGTGGTGTTAAGTACGTTGTTGTCACCATGTGTGTGGGTACTGGTATGGGTGCTGCTGGCCTCTTTGAGGTGGCCTGATTTTTTGGGGGTAGCGGCAGGCGGGTAGGGCTGTCCGAAACACGCCTCAAGACATCCCTGTCCGGCTCGGGCTCCGCCATCCATGGCTCCGCACGGTTTCGGACAGCCCTACCCGCCAGCCTTAACCCAAGTTGATAACGCGTCTTCAAAATATTCTTTATAGCTCCGATGATTCGCTCTACCGGAGCCTTTTTACCTCACGAACAGAGAGAGGTTTTCTATGGATCTTAATTACACCCCGGAACAGGAAGCCTTCCGCAGCGAAGTCCGCCAGTTCCTGCAAGACAACCTTCCCGATAATATTCGCGAGCGTGTCCAGAAACGACTGCGTCCGGATAAAGCGATGACCGAACGCTGGCAGAGAATTCTGTTTGATAAAGGCTGGGGCGCTTCTACCTGGCCGCAGGAATTCGACGGTACCGGTTGGAGCCCTATCGAGCAAATCATCTTTGAGGAGGAATGCGCTCTGGCAGGTGCCCCACGCCAATTGGATTTCGGACTGCGCATGGTTGCACCGGTAATTATGACATTCGGCAACGAAGAGCAGAAACAACGCTTCCTGCCAGGCATCCTCAGTGGCAAGGATTGGTGGTGTCAGGGTTACTCGGAACCCGGGGCCGGTTCGGATCTGGCTTCCCTTCGCACCAGTGCAAAACTCGAAGGCGATCACTATGTCGTCAACGGCCAGAAAACCTGGACCACGCTCGGCCAGCATGCGGACTGGATTTTCTGTCTGGTGCGGACCAGTAACGAGGGTAAGCCGCAGCAGGGTATTTCGTTCCTGCTGATTGATATGAACACCCCCGGTATCGAGGTACGGCCCATCATCATGCTGGACGGCGAGCATGAGATTAATGAGGTCTATTTCGACAACGTGAAGGTGCCAGCCAAGAATCTGGTAGGCGAGGAGAATAAAGGCTGGACCTACGCCAAGTTTCTGCTGGGCCACGAACGTACCGGCCTGGCTAATGTCGGGCAGTGGAAG
>JBDNIR010000028.1:0-4085 GCA_041688195.1 Marinobacter sp. | reverse complement strand
CGGCCTTCGTTGCACAGAACCCTGGCTCTGGACAAGGTTGAGTTGCAATGTCCGCACAGAAGTGTCGGAACAGCACAGCCTTGTGCGCGTATTGCGATAAAATAATCGTGTTGAGTCATAAAACCTCCTTTACCCTTACTGTATTGGCAAAGTGTGACATTTGAGAGTCATCGCGACAGTGAATATCCGGTAACAGATGCATTTGGCCTGCATCTCAGGCCCGGTCAGTCGTTTAGGCCGGGCAGAGGGCGGCGATTTGAGCGTTTGTCTTCCCAGTCAAGGTCCTGCGGGTCGTACCAGCCCATCGCCCAGAACACATTAGCCTGGGTTATTGTGGAGAGTGTTTGCCAGAGGGCGGTGAAATCTTCCAGACCCTGGTCCCGCTGACGTTGCTGACGGCTCTGCAGACGCGAAATCATCCTGGGTAGCTGAAGGGCTTCCCCGAGCTGGCCAGGAACAATGACTTCCTGGCCCAGAACCTTTTTGCGATGGGTCCGGCTAGCCAGTATTTTCTTCAGCGCCAGCGCGGCTTCCAGCGCTGTATCAGTTGTAAACGTTTGGATATCCAATGAGGCTGACCTGTGCTTCTGTTTCAGCACTCCTGAACTTTTTCAGGGTGCAACTTTCCACTATACAATGACCGTAGTCACAGTGAGTGGCCACGGGTGGCATGGTAGGGTATAACATGCGCCTTCGGTCACGCGTTGAATGGACGGACCCTATATATGTACGAAGATCTTGAAAGACGGTCTTTTCTCGCCATGCTGGTGCTGGTGTCACTGGCGTTTATTTTCCTGATGATGCCTTTTTTCGGCCCCATTTTCTGGGCCATTGCCATCGCATTGATTTTTCATCCGGTACAGCACTGGCTGAAGCTGAAAATGGGGAACCGGCCGAACAGCGTTGCGTTGCTGACGCTGTTGATCTGCATGATTATCGTAGTTATTCCAGTCATCGTACTGGTTTCCTCGCTGGTTGCGGAGGGTGTCGGGCTTTACCAGCAAATTCAGGATGGGAAAATCCGGCCAGGCGAATACATTGACCAAGTTAATAGTTCGTTCCCTGCGATTGAGGCTTTTCTCGCCCAGTTCAATGTGGATTTTTCAGAAGTGCGGGACCGGACAGCCAGCGCATTTGTGGGTGGCAGTCAATTCATGGCAAAGCAGGCGCTGGGTTTGGGGCAGAATACCTTTCAGTTTTTCCTCGGCCTGGGGCTAATGATCTACCTGGCATTTTTCCTGCTCAGGGACGGCACCAAACTGGTGGATTTGCTGATCCGTGCCCTGCCGCTGGGGGATGAGCGAGAGCGGCTTCTGTTTGCGAAGTTCGCAGAGGTCACCCGTGCGACCGTAAAGGGCAACCTTCTGATTGCCATCATCCAGGGCGCTTTAGGCGGTTTTATCTTCTGGATTCTCGATATCAATGGTGCGCTGCTGTGGGGCGTGGTGATGGCCATCGTCTCTCTGCTGCCGGCGATTGGAGCAGCAATTGTCTGGGTGCCGGCTGCTATCTACCTTGCCGCCATCGGCGATGCGGTTTCCGCTCTGGTGCTGACCGCATTCGGGGTGGTCGTGATTGGCCTGGCAGACAACGTATTGCGGCCCATATTTGTAGGGCGGGACACCAAGCTGCCGGATTATATCGTGTTGCTCTCAACCCTCGGCGGGATTGTCATGTTCGGGATCAACGGGTTTGTGATGGGGCCTCTGGTGGCCGCGCTGTTCATGGCGTTCTGGGGTATTTTTATTCGTGAGTTCAGTCAAACCGATGTGCCAGTTGTTACAACCGGAGCCATTGAGCAACACAAAGACAACAATGAGACCTGATCCCCTTACAGACCGCTGTAGTATGCTAATGTGTAGCGTGAATGTGCGGGCCTGAATGGCCGCTTCACAATGATAAAAAAATAACGCTATGCAGGAGAGAAATATGATTTCCGGAAGTTGGAAAAGCCGTAAGTTGGCTATGGTAATGACCGGTATTTTGTTGAGCGCGGGGGCCGCGCATGTTTCAGCCAACGAAACAGTCGCCCTCAAACATGCGCTTTATGGCGCCGGGTATGAGATTCAGAACGTTAACCCTTCGATGGATGCGGCGACAAGGTCTGCGCTCGAAGCATTTCAAAACGACCATCCTGATCTTCAGGCTACTGGCGAACTGAATGAAGGCACCAAAAAAGCATTAGGCCTGGTGATTGTAGAGCTGGCAGCGTCTCAGGCGTCGATCACTCAAATGGCTAAAGCTGATACTGCGCAGGCTACCCGGGAAGAGCCTACGGAAGTGCAGAAAGAAGACGAGATTGAGGAAGATGATGACGGTGGTTGGTCATTCTTCTGATAAGCCGACAGATTGGCTGCCAGAGATTAACCCCTGCTGGCCCCGGTAACGTGGATTGCATCAGGGTGCCACCGGAAAAACGACCGTCAGTCAGCAGTGCACAGGATTTACCCAGCCCCTTCGATTTGAGGTAACTGGTTGGATAAAGCATTTCCTGCATACCAGGCCCGCCCTTGGGACCCTCGTACCGGATAATGACTACAGCGCCCTCTGCCACTTCATCTCCTAGAATCCCGGCGACGGCAACTTCCTGGCGTCTTCGTGTTCGTAATAGCGCTTGGCATTCTCCACAATCTGACGACCGGCCTCCAGGAACAGCTGTTCGCGATCAGCGTGGGCATCGTGTTTCTCCTTCTGCGGAGTTATCTATGCGTATCCACTAAACTGGGGGAAGTCCACATGGCGATTACATCTCTTGTTATCTGGTCAATAAAACCGAAAGGATACCAGATAAACCCATTCGCGAATGGTTGTTTTGACGCACCACAGTTACACTTGTTCGCATTATACAAAAACCTGCGCAGCGGTTTAAACCGGGCGCCAAGCCGCAACGACTGGATGGAAAAGGAGTTTGCTTATGGCTGGCCGTGAAAGCCTGCCTCTGCGCCGTCTTAAACTGTTCCAACCGCTGAATCGTCTCACCGACGATCAACTGATCCTGCTTGCCAGCAGGGCGGAACGCAGAACACATTCAGCCGGGCAAAAAGTGGTGGAGCGCGGCATGCGCGACGGCATGGATTATTTTCTGGTCGCAGGCGCAGTAGAACTCAAGGCGGGCGACGGGCGTACCTCGAGGATCGAGGCGGGCAGTGAGAAAGCACTCACCGCCGTCGCTCGTTTGCAACCCCGTATGTATGATGTTGTTGCAGTGGTTCCATGCGACTTCCTCGTGGTCGAGCAGGATATTTTGAACCAGATGCTGCGCGATGCTCCGTTGATCCAGGCAGAAATGGACTCCATGGAGGATGAGAGCAGCGATGATAATGATACCGACGAGCATCGCCTGCTGATGCAGTTTTACGCGGAGCTACGTTCAAACCAGGTGTCGCTGCCGAGCGTGCCGGATGTAGCCTGGAAAGTCCGCCGTGCCGCCGATCGCGAAAATTCAACAGCGGAAGAGATTGCCAGTGCCATAACCGCTGATCCCTCTATGGCTGTAAAACTCGTCCGGGCCTGCAACAGCCCGCTTTATCGCGGCTTCAATGACATCCGGAATGTGAGAGAAGCCGTTATCAGGCTGGGTACCCGTACTACCCGTCAGCTGGTCACTGTGTTTGCCATGCGTGAAGTGTTCAGCACCAAGCAACCGTTTCTGCAAAAAGCCATGGACGCCTTGTGGAAACATTCCCGCGAAGTGGCGGCGTTGAGTTGGGTACTTGCAGACAACGCAACCCGAATAGATCCGGAGGAAGCCTTACTTGCAGGTTTGCTGCACGACATTGGCGCTATTCCTGTGCTGGTGCATGCAGAGCATCATGCCCGCCTGTTCACGGACGCAACCTTATTTGATCACGCGCTCGGTGAGCTCAAGAGCGATGTTGGAGCCGCGATACTGGAAGCCTGGTCGTTTCCAGCCACTTTTGTTGAGGTGGCCCGGCACGCAGAGGATTGGCAATATGAGTGTCGGCAGGACCTGCCGCAACTCGTGGATGTCGTTCAGGTCGCGCAACTCCATGCGATGATTGGTGCTCAGCAGAATGCTGATCTTCCCCAGTTTGAAGATGTGCCGGCGTATCGGCGGTTGGGCG
>JBDNIR010000214.1:0-3549 GCA_041688195.1 Marinobacter sp. | reverse complement strand
TTTGTGAGCAAGATATTCTGCGTACTCACCAACAATGTTGCTGGTGCGCCCAAGAGCAACAGTAAGTTTATTGGAATATTCGTTGAATTTTAACCAAAGATCTCTCACATCTTCCATTGCACACTCTTTGAAATATAACGCTGCGCTAAACCGCGCCAGCTTTACCGGCGTCGGATTTAAGCGCCTTGTTAAAGGCAGACTTTTGCCACGCCATTTCAAAACAAAAAGCAGGTATGGTTAAAAGTATGAAAAATAGCCCTGCTAACAACCCTAAGCGGTGCAGCTCGAACATGCCCCCCATGATTTTCTCTAACTCCGCTCTCTTGTACCCTGCAGCTTCGAATTTTGCCTCTATAACATCGAGATCGTCGTTGGCAGCTATCGACTTTGCGGTATCAAACTCTGCTTTAGAAATCAGCAGCTCCTCTTGTGTCGAGAAATCTAACGGCATGAACTTGTCCATCAGGACAAAAGCATGAGTGTAATACCAAGCAATCAATGAGACACCAATCGCTAGGCAAAGTATTGATGGAGACTTAAATTTTGGGATGTCGATCATTTATTTACCTTTAACGCTTAGGGTAACAGGCGCGACGTCAGGAGCGTCCTGTTGATCCGTTGGTTAGTGGGGGAATAGGCCCCCGCCACTGTTGATACTCCCGCCCCTTCGGCGTAACGGACATCATTCCCGCTTCATCTTGTTGAATCAGGTGGTGGTTTCGTAACGCTTCAATTATGGCCTGCCTTTCCTCTGCTGAGGGAATCAATGGCAGCCAAGTTGAATCGAAATGAGTGTAAATTGTCGGCTGTGGCAGGTTGGTTAACCAATCCAAGACCACCTGAGTACCTCTGACTAGAAAATAATTAAGGTACCGATACTCCCAGATATACGCGGTTGCAATATGCGAGCGTATGATCTGCTCGATACGTCCCCTTTGCTCTGTCGTGAGGGTTTCGGGAAGTCCCAGAATTGGCATTCCCTCATTTGCCCGAGGTTCGGGGGCTGGCTTTTCTTCTTCAATAACCAGCTGTTTAGATTGGGACGTACTAAACTCTGCCCCGCCTGGGAGCTTTATTTTTGCGACCCGGAGTATCAGCGCCTTTATGTCTTCCCTGAACACAATAATCACGACGAGCGCCACCAGGGAAAATAGAACCGGGGCGGTCAACAAAACCTTGAGATATTCCAGAACAATGCCCTTTGTGCTCATCGTCTTTTCCCACTAACGCCGATGATAAGCGGTGACCCGACAGGGGCATCCGGTGGAGGCCGCAGGCCGGAACGAACTTAATTGCCTTGTTAAAGCATAGATGCGGAATAGCCATTAGCTCGAAACTCGCAACCACATTTCGATAACGTGCCAGCCAATATAAAAACATCCCCCACAGATCAAAGCACGAAACTGGATTGTCCCTAACGAGCTCGCTGTGCTGGTATTTTTGGCCATGGCCTGCCTGATTCCGGCACTGGCGGCTTGAACCATCTGCGGGTGACTTCCTACATCGGGATGCTGCCCCTCCACGATCCGCAACATTTCTGCATTTGAGTAGAGAGTTGAACTTACGTACTCAAGATACCGACAACCACAGAAAAAGCTCACTCCCCAGCATAGAATTGCTATCCCGAGTGGCAACTGGCTCCAAGTTATTGCCAACCCCTGGGTTTGATTGAGGGAAAAGCCAATTGAGGCACCGGCCGCCGCAAGTAGAAAATATGTATATTTACTCTGCGACTCTCGGAGAGTTCGAACGATTTCTCTATGCTCATCTGAAACCATGAAAGTCACTCGATTTTCGCTTTAACGCCCGCATTTGCGGCTGGTTTGCAGCGCAGCGGAAAACCAGTCCGACAACATGCGTTTGTTATATGCTCAACAGTACAAGCTATTTAGAATTCATTTTTTCTTGTGCTTCATTTGTATAGGTAACTAATGACCCACCAGGAGAGCTTCCGTTCACAGAAAATTGATTGATCGCAGTCAGAAGAATATCTTTTTTCAAAGGCACATGGATGGCATCTGCTGTTCCAGCATTAATTCTAGTTGTTAATGCACTTGGCCATCTGCTAGACCGCTGGCTCGGCGTATTGATTTTTTGATAGCCCACATGCACACAAATCAATGGTATTTTGTAAACGTCTACAGCCTGCTCAATTTCATATGACAACATACTGCCTGATTTTCTAGTGTCATCACTTAAAATCACAATGCAATTCTTTGATGCAGCTAAACGCTCTCTAATTCTGGACTCTAGCGTATTACGAAGACTTGTATCCCTGACTGCTGCAGTTTTGTCGTGACTATTAACAAACTTGAAATCAATGCTTTTACCAGCACTCCATGCCTGGATTGTTGAATAATACCTAAAATCAGACTCAGTAGGATTTGTCTTGCCCAACCCATCAAAAGCGATATACGTACCAGTTCTATTCGCCACCTTATTCCCCTATTGCTCAAATATTACATTTTTATTTATGATTAAAGCCCATTTTCTACTGCTTTAATATCAAGAAGATTTATTGAGTCTATTTTATCCTTATGAATGATAATGCTTAATTTTGCGGGATACTTGAATCGCATCTCACTTATCCTAAATGTCCACAGCATAATCTTAAGCAGCTCTTCATCGCTTATATTTTTATGTTCTTTTATACGAGTAATTCCAGATCCAAATATGGGAACTGAAACATTTTTCTGTGAATAGACACGATTAACACCATCCCAAAAACTTATTAAGAACTCTAAATACTCGGGCATGGTAAGTGCAGCTTTATTCTGTTTATCAAACTTAGAAAAAGCTACCAGCAAAAAATCATCAACAATGCAAACTGTTCCTAATTTGTATTTTCTTGATTTTCCTGAGCGCTCAACATCACTTTCTATTAGTTCACCTTCTTCAAACTGATAATCGTTAATAATTTGGTCTAATTCCTCAATTGATCGATCTGAATACTCGGTGATATATATTCCATTTAGTGATTTCCTGGAAATAATCTTATCGTCAACCTGGGTGTCAAAATATTCATTAAAAGCTATCGCTTTTAAGCCCGGCTGAGTAAACAGGTCACCTGTTAGCACAGAGACCTTACTCCCATCAATAAAAAGGTTAAGGTTTTTCAGATTATTGTATCTCCACCACAAAAACACGTACAGCAAGACGAAAAAAAGTACAACCGACAAACCAACGTACGTTTTATGGTCATCAGAAATATCGATAAAGATGAAACCTATTGAGAAAAAGGCAGAAATGATAGAGACCTTTTTCAAGAATTCTTGCCATACAACTTTGTCCGTAATCTGAACTTTCAAGCTATGCATCCTTTTCCTAAGTCAACAAATTGTGATCGGATATTTCGACATATAACGCCCGCGTAATAGGCGCGAGCTTGCGAGCGTCCTAATTGACGCGTTTGTTGAACGAAGCCGCTACGCGGCAGAGGTCAAATTCGTCTGTACTTCCCCTGACCCACTCCATTCCGGAGGGGCCTGTCAGGAGAAGTGTAATGAACGCTAACGAACACGCTCGTTTTCAAGCTCTGCACCAACGCTA
>JBDNIR010000027.1:0-3279 GCA_041688195.1 Marinobacter sp. | reverse complement strand
GACGCCAACAAAACTGGCGCGGCCACCAGATTCTATGCTGTACCAACCGTTACTAAAGGCTTGACGAGCCTTACCCTTCAGATCAGCTTCGGTCCAGTTGGAAAATTCAAATCCGCCCGAGATTGCCCATTCTCCACTGGGAGCCGGCAGTTCAAACACGTTTTGGTCAGATATATCTAGTCGCAGGGTGCGGGCCAGTTTCATGTGTGCTCCGCGAATTCAATCAAACTTAGTGTCTCGGTCATGACATCCTGACGCAATAGCATCCGGCCTTTTTCATCCAGTCCAACAAAGACACCGGACTTTGGCTGGTTGATCGTTTCGCCCAGAGTGTCGCAGCGTGGCCGCCACTCTTTGTGTACGCGCTCGAATCCGCTGTCCATGAAGTAGGTCAGCCACAGCAGGGTATGTTTGGACCAGCTTTCTAGTAGCGCCATGGGGGCGATTTCGCCGCAACCTTCCTCTTGCAGACAGGTTTTATTCGGGGTTTTGCCCGGCTCGTCGGTCAAATGCATGAAGGGCACATCGATGCCGATGACTAGCCACTTAGGATGCGCTTTAGGATCTGACACGTCCGCTGCAAAGCGAACGCCACCGCAGACCGCGCCATTGACCTTGATGCGATCGGGCCATTCAAAGTGAACAGGGACCTCGGGTGGGGCCAGTACGCCCAGACTTTTGGCCAAGCCTATTTGGGCAACGTAGACGGCTTGAATAGCATCTTCCAAAGGCGTTTCCGGCGCCAGCACTAAGGCCGCGCGCAAGATGTCGACCGCCTCGGAGTAAAAAATCGTGCCCGAATCGACCCCTGCGATGGCTCGGCTGACGGCCTTATCAAAGGGATCCGTGTGTTTGGGCACCACTTCGCCCGAAAATAGCGGCGGGAATTGAGGTGACTCGCTCATAGGATGGCCTGGGCGTAGACGTCAGAGGCGATAATTTCATCCGCGATGCGCTGGAAGGTTTGGGCCTGAGGGCTTTCCGGCTTTGACACCACAATCGGAACGCCGCCGTCCGAACCGACACGAATATCCAGATCGAGTGGGACCTCACCCAAAAAGGGCGCTCCAAGTTTTTGTGCCTCAGCCCGGACGCCGCCGGACCCAAAGGGATGGTGCTCTTTACCGCAGCCGTCGCAGACAAAGGATGCCATGTTTTCGATTAAGCCCAATAGCGGCACTTCCAGCCGGTTAAACATGTCAATGCCTTTGCGCGCGTCCATCAAAGCAATGTCCTGGGGTGTCGAGACCACAATTGCGCCCGCAACAAAGAATTTCTGACTCAGGGTCATTTGGACGTCACCGGTGCCTGGAGGAAGATCCACCAGCAGCACGTCCAGCCTGCCCCAATCCACTTGGTTCATCATCTGCTCCAGAACGCCCATCAGTATAGGACCGCGCCAGATGAGGGCTTCGCCATCCGGGGTCATCAGACCCAGGGACATCAGGGTCACGCCATGGTTTCGCAGGGGCAGGATGGTATACTCGTCGGGGCTGGACGGGCGACCTGAAACACCCAGCATGCGGGGCTGGCTGGGTCCATAGACGTCGGCGTCTAACAGGCCCACTTTAAGACCTTTCGAGGCTAGCGCGACAGCCAAATTGGACGCCACTGTCGACTTGCCTACGCCGCCTTTGCCCGAGGCGATGGCAATGATGCGATCAATCCCCTCCGGGTTTTTGTCTTTTGGCCGGGGCGCGTCGGAAGCGATCAGGTTGTCTTGTCCTGCGTTAACGTATTGAACCATGCTGTGTCCTGTTTGGTTTTTAGCTGTCTAGGTAGTCGTCCCTGGTGCGAACCCGGGGACGCTCGCCCATCGCCATGGGCGAGTTATCGCCGTGGAATTGGGCTTTGACTCGACAGTCGTTACACATCTTAATTAGCTGAACATTATCAGCGTTGGTGTACATCCAGTGTTTGTTCTCCAATTTTTCAACAATTCGGTTAATGGTGCTGGCAACGCCAAAGGGAATACCACAATTGATGCATTCGAAAGGGTCTTCGCCATGCAATGCTCGAGCACTCAGCGCGTCCTTCGACAGATCCAACTGGGGTTTCAGAGTGATGGCCGTCTCAGGGCAGGTGCTCTCGCAGACGCCGCATTGAACGCAGGCGTTTTCCGTGAATTGAACCTCTGGCCGGTCCGGATGATCGCCCAGGGCACCGGTGGGACACAGTGATACACAGGCTAAACAGAGCGTGCATTGGTCGGAATTGATCTCGATCGCGCCGTAAGGTGCGCCCGCTGGCAGGGGGATCGGCGCTTCGATCTTGTCCGTCATTGCGCCGACTGTGACCCGTGTGATGTCACGGCGGCCGCCGATCAGTAAAACCGGTTCGCTCACTCGCCCGGCGTTGTCCCCAGCGGCGCTAAGTTCGTCGGCTGCGATCACCCGGACTCGGCTGGAGGAGTGCCGGGCACCTTTAAGCATGGCCTGAGCCAGCTCAACTTCAGCGGCAACGGCTTGGCGGTCTGTCTCGTTGTCCGCCAAGATCAAGACTTCGGCGTAGCCCGCTCCTAACGCGGCCAGTACCTCGGCATGGCCGATACGATCGACATGCTCCAGCCCCAGCGGGATCAGATCGTCCGCCAGTCCATCGCCATATCGTGCCAGGTGGGCAATGGCGTCTGCACCAGCGCTCAAAGTATGAAAAACCAGACGCGGGGCTTCGTCGGCATGCTCGCGATAGACCTTGGCCATGACGACCACGGCTTGGGTCAGGGCCTCGAAGGGGGTTTCGTTCATGGTCACGGCTGATGTTGGGCAGACCGCCGCACAGGCCCCGCAGCCGGCGCAAATATCTGAATCGATTTGTACGTGGTCTCCAGCGGAAAAAATCGCCTCGGTGGGGCAGACGTCCAGACAGCGGGTGCAACCGGTTTTGTTCGCCCGGGAGTGCGCACACAGCGAGGTTTCCAACTTGAAATACACGGTTTTCTCAAACTCACCGACTCGGTCCCTGGCAGTCAAAGCGATACGCTCTAACTCTCCGGTTTTGATCGGGTCGGCCCAAAAGTAGCCGTTGCGTTTTTGATGACTGGGAAACGCTGGCTCGCCGCCACGCAGGTCGATAAACACGTCGCACTCACTACGGGCGGTGGCTTTAACCTCGCCATAACCGAGGGCGCCGCGACCAGCGAGATTCAGAGTTTGCAACTGAGCAAACTCTAATTTAAAGCAGCCTAGCGCGCCCTGAGCGGCCGTCAATCGACCTTTAGCCATGTTGTAACCGGCGGAGGGCAGCTGTATCGGCCCCGCATCATTGACGATGCAAGTG
>JBDNIR010000213.1:0-2690 GCA_041688195.1 Marinobacter sp. | reverse complement strand
CACCTCAAACCCGTCGCAGCCATAGAAGTTTTTCTCGGCAAGGAACAACTGCACGTGTTGCTCAAGTTGGTGCTTAAGTTTCGGTGGTAGCCGAGGGTATAACGGCACCTGAGCCTCAAGAATTACGCGCCAATGCTCAGGAAAAGGGTGCTCAAGCGCCTGACTGCGGCGCCAGCCCCGATAGAAAAATAGATAAAAGAAAGCCAGGGCGAGCACTGCGAGCGCGAATACCGAATAAATAAGCATTGATGACATTTGGCGGTGTCCCTGGGTCGTCACAACCTACGCTGCGAGATATGAGAGTTTATATCTGTAAGCTACAGGTCTTTCCGCCCGTTGCTGATTGGTCTCCCCAAAACTAATGCAGAGTCGCCCTGGAGAACACGTTGATCACCACCACGACGGCGATGATCAAAGCCATACCAATCAGGCTCGCAGCATCCAGTGTCTGGTCACGTATTATTCGTAGTGACTCCAGAGCCGGAGAGCTTTTACCACATGCTCGTCCTCAAGCACCTGGTACACCAGACGATGCTGAATATTGATCCTTCGGGAACAAGTTCCCGCAAGATCACCAATGAGATTCTCGAACGGAGGAGGCTTTCGAGACGGATCTTCTGAGATTTGTGCCAGCAATTCCTGGGCTTTTGGTTTCAGGCCGCTTGAGGCCAGCTTCTTTGCATCTTTCTGGGCTTGCTTGGTGTAGACCAACTTCCATGTCACCAGTCCAGCTCCTCAACGCACTCATCGACAGAGGTGTCCATTCCCTCACGAATAGACTCGCGCATACTCGGCACAGAAAGCAGGTAAAGCGTTTCCTGAATCGCGGCCCAGTCGTCTTCGGACACCAGCACGGCTTTATTCCGCTTACCCATGATGACAATGGGCTGGTGGGACTCGGCGGTTTCATCAATCAACCGATAAAGGTTGCTGCGGGCTTCAGTTGCAGTGATTCCAGTCATGGCGCATCTCTGGTGTGTTCAATATTTCACCAGTTTACGCTTTCAAGTACGTACGTCAAGACGAACGCTTTTGTATGATGCAGAGGTAATCAGACGTTTTGGGGCGGCAGCACAAAAGCGGTAGGCGCTCACTTGGAATGGAGTCGAAGGCGCAATGGCCACTGGTTATGTTTCTTCATCACCAAGCTTTGATAATCTCAGCAATTGGCTGCTTCGTCGAACGGTTAAAATATCAACCTGGCTTTTGACACTGTAAATGACGCGATATGCACCAAAAATTAGTTCCCTGATGCGTCTCGAACCCACTTTCGGAACAACTCGCCCACTTTCAGGGAAGTCCGCCAGCCACTCCACGGCAAAGAACAAGTCATCAACCCACTTTGCAGCGGCCTCGGGATTATCTTCTGCTATGTATAGAGCAATATCCTCCACGCGCTCCAAAACGAGCGGAGACCAAACAATTCTCATTGCGACAGCCTGCTCAATACCCGAGTCTTCGCCTCCTCATGAGAAATGCCATCCCCAGCAGCTATCTGCTCTTCAGCTTTATAAACCTCTTCTAGTACTTCCAGGCGCTGCTGCAACCTCTCGTATTCTTGAACATCAACAAGTACTGCAACCCCGCGCCCCCTTTGAGTCAGCACCATAGGACGGCGGGTTTCATGGATCTGCTTTACGAAAGTAGCCACACCGGCCCGAAACTCGGACAGTGGCCGGATATCTTCATCTACGCGAAAACGGGGCATGGGAACCTCTAACTTTGTACGACTGGACGTACAATATAGCGTACACAGATGCTCCGGGTCGAGCAAGGTCCCGAAGAAGAAACATAACGCCGGGGCTCAGGGGGCGGTCTCCAACTCCAAATGAAAACTGGCGAATGATCTGGGCCCCCAGATTCCTACAACATCAACAGGCTGTCGGGTTGTGCCAGATTCTTTGATGAGATAGAGCGTCTTATTGGCGTCAGGGTTGAGGCAAGAAATCCGGGGAGATCGGATTATTGGAAAATAAATCTGTCGCGGATTTTCCATATAAACCTCTCACTGATTTAGGGCAATTCCAAGAGCAAAACCAAAGAAGCACACACTGCTTGTTCGATTTATTACCTGGTATCCTTTATTTTTTGAAAGCCATTTTCCAATACTGCGTTTGCCTTGGCAATATCACTGCGCAATAACGAAACGCGCTTCATGATTGCGGTGTGGCTGGGAGCGTATAGGCCCAGAGCAGAAAGAACAAACCCCGGCACATAGTCGGGGTCTGCAGGTAGGAGCGGAGGAGGGGATGGCTTACTTCTTCAACCCCATCTCCTCAATTGAAATTTCCCGCATCTTGAATTTCTGGATTTTCCCGGTGACGGTCATCGGGAAGTCGTCCACAAACTTGAAGTTGCGGGGAATCTTGAAGTGGGCGATTTTGCCTTTGCAGTAGGCTTGCAGGTCTTCCGGGCTGACATTGCCGGCTTCGGGCTTCAGTTTGACCCAGGCGATCAGTTCTTCGCCGTACTTGTCGTCGGGGATGCTGGTTACCTGCACTTCGGCCACGGCCGAGTGAGTGTAGAGGAACTCCTCGATTTCTTTCGGATAGATGTTCTCGCCGCCGCGGATGACCATGTCCTTGATGCGGCCGACGATCTGTACATAACCGTCTTCGTCCATTTCCGCCAGGTCGCCGGTGTGCATCCAGCCTGCTTCGTCGATGGTTTCGCGGGTTTTCTCTTCGTTG